>CAZECB010000057.1:0-6976 GCA_964510745.1 uncultured Flavobacteriaceae bacterium
GTAGGTTCTATAAAATACCCTTTGCTTTTGTCATAACCACCACCAACAATAATATCTGCATTAGCATCTGCTTTGGCTTGATCTAAATATTTAGCAAGTTTATCAAAAGAACCTTCGTGAATCACCGCAGTAATAAAATTACTTAAATCTTCTGGAGACCCCATTTTAAATGAATCGACATCATCTATAACATATTGTTTGACGTCTGCCCAAATCCTTTTTGGAATATATGCTCTAGAGGCAGCACTACATTTTTGACCTTGAAACTCAAAAGCTCCTCTTACAATAGCAGTAGCGACTTGTTTTGCGTCAGCAGACTTATGAGCTATAATAAAATCTTTTCCTCCAGTTTCTCCAACAATTTTAGGATACGTTTTATAATTATGAATGTTATTTCCTATTTTTTTCCATAGTTCTTTAAAAATAAATGTAGATCCTGTAAAATGTAATCCAGCAAAATCAGGGCTTGCCATAACCGTATTTGTGATCATTTCTGGATCACCAAAAACAACATTAATAACACCATCTGGGACACCTGCTTCTTTAAAGACATCCATGATAATCTTTGCAGAAAATATTTGATGATCACTAGGTTTCCAAACCACTACATTTCCCATTAATGCCATGCATGATGGTAAATTACCTGCAATGGCAGTAAAGTTAAAAGGGGTTATCGCATAAGTAAATCCTTCAAGAGGCCTGTATTCTAAACGATTCCAAGCATCACTTGTGCTTTCTGGTTGTTCGTGATAAATATCAGTCATAAACTGAACATTAAAACGTAAGAAATCAATAAACTCACAAGCAGCATCAATTTCGGCTTGATGAGCTGTTTTTGATTGCGCCATCATAGTTGCAGCATTAATTTTTGCTCGATAAGGACCTGCAATTAATTCAGCAGCTTTTAAAAATATACCTGCACGATGCTCCCAAGGGAGTTGCGACCATGACTTGCGAGCTTCCAATGCAGTAGCAATAGCTTCTTCTATATGAGGTTTTTCAGCAAGATGATATGTGCCTACTACATGTTTATGATCATGAGGAGGAGACATAGTTCTTGTGTTCCCAGTTTTAACATCTTTACCATTAATATATAGAGGTACATCTATAGTGCTGTTATACATTTCTTTGTATGCTTGCAGTAAAGCATCACGCTCTGGAGAACCAGGAGCATATCCTTTAATAGGTTCGTTTATCGCAACTGGAACATTAAAAAAGCCTTTTCCCATGATTATTTTTGTTTTTTATCTGTTATTAAAATGAAGAACAAAGTTACAATTTTTTTGATGACATTTTAATTTGTTGTATTCCTAAAACCGAGTTAAAATCTTAGTTATTTTTTGTAAGTTGCGTTCTTGTTTAATGACTATTATTTTATATGTGTACAGTAACAATTATCCCTCAAGGGAAAAGTGATTTTGTGCTAACCTCTAATAGAGATGAAGCCCCTGATAGAATACCACTTACACCTGATTTTTATGAAGAAAACAATGTGAAAATGTTGTTTCCTAAAGATAAAGTAGGAGGTGGAACTTGGATAGGTGTCAGCGAAAAAAACAGACTTATTTGTTTGTTAAATGGCGGTTACATCTGTCATGTGCGTGAGCCAAAATACAGAATAAGTAGAGGGGTAGTAGTAAAAGATTTACTTGCTGCTGATGAAATTGTAAATACCATTGAAAATTATAATCTTGATAATGTAGAGCCATTTACAATAGTCATTGCAGATTGGAATGATGGATTACGATTTTTTGAATTGGTTTGGGATAGAGGGCAAAAACACTTTACAGAATTGCCATTAGAACCTAAAATTTGGTCGTCTTCAACATTATATACT
Source organism: uncultured Flavobacteriaceae bacterium (assembly GCA_964510745.1). Lineage (GTDB taxonomy): Bacteria > Bacteroidota > Bacteroidia > Flavobacteriales > Flavobacteriaceae > AU392. The sequence continues at coordinate 1,838 of CAZECB010000057.1, forward strand.
GATGAAATGAAGGCAGAGCGTTTAAGTTGGTTTGATACATATAAAACCTCTAATGAACTCAATTCAAATTCAATTTTAAATTTTCATAAAACAGCTGGTATAGACAATGAAAATTATGGAGTAGTAATGAATAGAGGTACGGTGCAAACCACAAGTGTAACGCAAGTAGAAAAAAATAATGATATGTTAAAAATGACATATCATAGCCTTAGGGATGATGTAATAACATCAAAAGATTTTAAAACCTCATTAGTAAGTGTGAATGAATAATTCTGGAATTATTTTATCATTAGCATACCCTGAAACTGTTGTGAAGCTAGCAACAGAATGGTATTCACCTTTATTACGATTTATAGGATTAGGTAAAAAAGGATACATTAGAGCAGGGCATGCTGCTTTAGTGCTTGTTGACAAAACATCTGGTGAGATGTCTTATCATGATTTTGGACGTTATATCACCACATACCCTAATGGTCGTGTACGCTGTAAAGAAACAGACTGTGAATTAAACTTTGGCCTAAAAGCAAATATCGTTGATGGGGAAATAGAAAATTTAAAGGAGATTTTACATTTTTTAGCCACTAACCCTGAATTAACTCATGGAGAAGGGAAATTAGTAGCCTCTGTATGTGATGAGTTGGATTATAACCTTGCTAAGGCATATATAAAACGTTTAAAAGATGCTTATTTTATTCGTTATGGCGCATTTCTTAAAAGTGCTACCAATTGTTCTCGTTTTGTAACTGATACTATTATAGAGTCTACAAATAATGAAGATGTTAAACATAAATTAATTAAAGCAAAACGATTTACACCTAGTACAGTAGCAAACCCAATTTTAGCAGACACAAGAGGTATGATATATGAGATCACTACTGAAGGTGTGTTTTCTGAATTTAAATCGTCTATAAAAGAAGAAAATTTAAAATATTTTAGAGATACCTTAAAAGATCATTCTCCTAATTTTGAAGGTAATTTAGAGCCTAAACAAATGGATGGACTTCATGAAAATGCACAGTGGTTAAGTGGTATTGGTTCTGGCGCATGGTTTGAATTACATAAAACAGAAGTTAAAAATGAATATCGTTACAGACGTATTTCTCCTGTTGGTGTAGATGTTGATGCTATTTTTAAAATGAATGATACTTCATTTAATTATGATAATGGTTTCGAATTTAATCACTATTCAAACTGTAAAGTTTGTAAAGTAAAACAAGATGATAAAATATATGAATTTGAATTTGTAAAATATTTTAATTCAAAGCAACGGGTGCATTCAGCTTAAACAAGGGAATTGCAACTAAAAAAGAAGTGTTGTCATTTAAATTAATCATTTTGTAAAATCCTTTCATTGCTCCAAAAGGAGAGACTAATATACATCCAGATTTGTAAGTGTGAGATTGTCCTGATTCTAAAATAGGCTTTTGACCAATAACACCTTCGCCTTTAACAACTTCAAGGTTATTTAGTGCATCATAAATTTCCCAATGTCTAGAGTCTAACTGAACAGGGTTTGAACTCTTATTTTCTATAGTTATTTTATAACCAAATGAAAAGTGTACTTTATAATTTTTATAAAAAGCACTATCGAAATTTGTCTCTACAGAAATTTTAATTCCTCTTGTAATTTGTTCAATCATCGATCTAATATAATAAATATTGCCAATCTAGCTCTATTTTATTTATAATGTTAGACGTTACAACTGATAGTTTACTACAATTAATTGGTAATATTTACAGAACTTGCTTCTCCAAATCCAATAATACGATCAAAACGTGCTCCTAATTTTCGATAGTAAACTAATACCTTGTAATTGTTTTCTGTTTGCCAAAAATCACCACTAATAGCACCTTCATCTACATTTCCAGATTCATCTACAAGAATATATTTATAATTGTAAAATCCTTGTTTTAAAAGTAATTCACCTTTGTAAGAATTAGAGTTACTGTCAAAAGTCATTTTAGTAGCCTCATTAATCTCATAATTATTAAAGTTACCGTAGATATGAACACTTTCATTGGTGTTTAATTCATCTAAAGCCAATGAAAAATGAATAGAAGCATAATCAGCCTCTAATGCTAAATCATTTGTGTTTAATGCAGTAATTAAAAAGTTACCATTGATATCTGGATTAAACGTATATGACCTATTTGCCCTTACAATATCTTCATGAAGGTAATTGTGATACAAGTCTTTTAAATCAATATATGCAATAGCTGAAGTAGCACCTCTAATATCTTTGTTTTCAAAAAAGAAATACTCATTGCCTGCCCAAAAACTGGACGCATTATCTTGCTGATAAATTAACTCACGACCTATCATATATTTAGGTTTTAAGTGATTGACTGTAGTTCTTAAATTATTATTTTGAATGATTGTAGTTTTTACTGTTTGATCAGGATTTACTAAGATCATACTGAAAGGGTTGACTTTAAAATCTACTTGTTGTTTTTGACCAATATTGCGTACATCTCTAGAGCGCTTTATAGTGATATCAACTGTAGTTAGTTCCTCAAAAATCATAAATTTTCTGCTAAACATAAGTTCGTTTTGATCATCAAATATTTTAATGAGATAATTGCCAGATACTTTTAAGCGTGTTTGTTGATTAGGAATTTTTAATTTGTAATGAGAAAATGTCTGGTAGGTGTTAAATGAGTTATCAAAATCTCTGATACGTAAATTATCAAAACCTTCTAAATATTCTTGCTTGTTTAAATTAGAAGGTGTCCAATCAAAATTAAAATGCTCAATTGCATAGTAGTAATCTCCTTGATCTTCAGTAAGCGCATCAAACTCTAAATTTAAAGTTTCACCTAACTCTAAAATGGGTAATTGGCTTTCATTAGTATTGCTCTTAAACGTAATCGTTTTTATAAAGTCTGGCGGATTTAATTCTTCAACTTGTCCATGAATGATTGACGTGTAGACGAAAAAAAATAAAATAATTTTAAGTTTAAATTGCATTTAAATGTATTAGCTTTAATTGTAAATATAAACAAATTTTGTGCCTAAAAATTGTATACTAAATTAGTAGGTAAATTTATGACCTTTTATTATGAAATCTGTGTTATAAATTCGTAAATTTGCACCGATTTTTGGACAATTAACTTCAATAAAAAAAATATGTCAAACGACATTCGAATTAAAAAAGGTCTAGATATTAAACTTAAAGGTGAAGCAGAGAAAGCTAATGAAAATGCTATCTTGAGTAACTTTTATACTTTAAGGCCTGAAGATTTTCATGGTGTTATTCCTAAACTGATAGTTAAAGTTGGTGCTAAAATAAAAGCAGGTGAACCTGTTTTTTTTGATAAATCTAACGAAAACGTAAAATTTGTTTCTCCAGTCTCGGGAGAAGTTATGGAAATCACTCGTGGTGAAAAACGTAAAATATTAGCAGTTAAAATTCAAGCAGATAAAGAACAAGCATATCATGACCATGGTGTGTTTAATTTAGATGCTGGAAATGCAGACGCTTTAAAAACGCATTTACAAACATCAGGTTGCTGGGCATTTATAAAACAACGTCCTTACGATGTCATTGCAAATACAGAAGTAGCACCAAAAGCAGTTTTTATTTCAGGCTATGCAAGTGCACCATTAGCAGCAGATATAGATCATATATTACAAGGTAAAGAAGCTGAATTGCAAGCTGCAATTACGGCATTAGGACAATTAACAGAAGGAAAAGTACATCTATCTGTTGGTAAAAATTCAAATTCTCCACTTTCAGGATTATCTGGAATTACTTTGCATAAAGTATCTGGACCACATCCGTCAGGAAATGTGGGAACACTAATCAATAAAGTAGATCCTATAAATAAAGGAGAAACGGTTTGGACGGTGAATCCTCAAGATTTAGTGATCATAGGAGAATTATTATTAACTGGAAAGTTTAATGCAGAACGTATTGTAGCAATGGTAGGGTCTTCAGTTGAAAAACCAAGATACTTTAAAACTAAAATTGGAGCAGAAGTGGCCACAATGATTTATGATCACGGTATTGAAAAAGATAATAATGCACGTATTATTTCTGGTAATGTGTTGAGTGGAAAACAAATACAACCAGATGGTAATTTAGATTATTATAGCAATACCATTTCAATTATTCCAGAAGGAGATGATTATGAATTTTTTGGTTGGAATAAACCTGTGTTTAATAAAGTATCTGTATCAAGAGCATTGACATTTTCTTGGTTAACACCTAATAAAAAATACGATTTAAATACCAATACCAATGGTGAACATCGTGCTTTTGTAACTACGGGAACTTATGAAGAAGTTTTTCCTTTAGATATTTTTCCAATGCAAATTTTAAAAGCATGCTTGTATAAAGATTTAGATGAAATGGAAGCTTTAGGGATGTATGAAGTAGCACCAGAAGATTTTGCACTAACAGAATTTGTATGTGTGTCTAAACAACCACATCAAAAAATCATAAGAGACGGATTAGACTTAATGCTTAAAGAGATAGGGTAATGGGATTGAAAAGTAATTTACATAACTTAAAAGAAAAGTATAAAGGGACCAAGATGGCTCCAGCATTTAATGCACTGCATACATTTTTATACTTACCTAATGAAACCACACATAACGGAACTCATATTAAAGCCGCAGACGATTTAAAACGTACTATGAATACGGTAATCATGGCAATGATACCATGTTTAATTTTTGGGATGTTTAATGCAGGATACCAACATAATTTAGCTATTGGAGAAATTGCTAGTGCTGATGGGTTTTTTGGAGCTACGTTTTGGACAATAGATAATCTAGTTATTGGGCTTTGGAAAATTTTACCTCTAGTCATTGTATCTTACGGTGTAGGACTATTAGTAGAGTTTATCTTTGCAATTATTAAAGGACATGAAGTAGAAGAAGGGTACTTAGTAACAGGAATGTTAGTGCCACTTATTGTACCTGTTGATATTCCATTATGGATGCTTTCAGTAGCTGTTATTTTTGGAGTGGTGATTGGTAAAGAAGTATTTGGTGGTACAGGAATGAATATTTTAAATCCAGCATTAACAATTCGTGCATTTTTATTCTTTGCCTATCCAACTTGGATGAGTGGAGATAAGGTTTGGGTATATGACGCAGTAAACAGAACGGGAACTCCAGATGCAATTTCAGGA
>CAZECB010000057.1:6986-8839 GCA_964510745.1 uncultured Flavobacteriaceae bacterium
AGATAAAGTATGGGTTGAAGGCGCTGTTGAAAGAACAAATGAAATTGCTGCAGGAGCAAATTTAGATGCTATTTCAGGCGAAACAATTTTAGGAAGCTTAGCACAAAACAAGGGTGTTTTAGGATATGATTGGTTAGATATGTTCTACGGAATTATTCCTGGTTCTGTTGGAGAAACATCAGCATTACTGATTTTATTAGGAGGATTATTTTTAATCTTTTCAAAAATAGGAAGCTGGCGTATTATGTTATCTTCAGTATTAGGTGCTTTAACAATGGGATTAATTTTTAACGCATTAGCTGATGGAGGCGTTATTGCTGAAGGAAGTAAATTTTATGGTTTAATGAGTACACTATTCTGGCATCACCTATTAATTGGTGGGTTTGCTTTTGGTACAGTATTTATGGCTACAGATCCTGTAACAGCATCACAAACAAACAAAGGAAAATGGATTTATGGGTTCTTAATCGGGTTTATTTCTATTATGATTCGTGTATTCAATCCAGCATATCCAGAAGGTGTAATGCTTGCTATCTTATTAATGAATGTATTTGCACCAACTATTGACCATTATGTGGTTCAAGGAAATGTAAAAAGAAGACTAAAACGTTTAAAATCTAAAGTTGCATAACGATGGAAAAGAGAACAGATAAAAATTCATACACACTATTTTTTGCTATCGGAATGGTAGTAGTAGTAGGGTCACTATTAGCGTTTACAGCATCGTCTTTAAAACCTAATATTGATAAAAATAAAAAAATAGAAAAGCAACAGAATATTCTATATGCTATAGGGATAAATGGTAATGAAGGTGTTTCTGATATTACATTTATTTCACCAGATAAAGTTTTAAAAGAATTCACTACTAAAATTTCTGAACAAATTGTTTTAGAAGCTAAAGATGGTACAATTCTAAAAGAAATGACAAGAGAAGAATTCATGAATTCTACAGATGCTGATAAAGGAAAAGAACCTTATTTAATTGATATCAAAAAGCAACAAACTAGAGTTAAAGAAGGAAAGTCAAGATATCTGCCTTTATTTATTGGAGAAATTAATGGAAAAAAATTATATGTAGCTCCAATTAGAGGTAAAGGACTTTGGGATGCAATTTGGGGTTATGTTGCTTTAGATAAAGAAATGGTTGTACAAGGCGCATTTTTTGATCATAAAGGAGAAACACCAGGTTTAGGCGCAAATATTAAGCAACGTTATTTTATGGATGACTTCAATGGTGAAAAATTATTGACTACTAATGGAATCTTTAAAGGAATCAAAGTAGCAAAAGGAAATAACGATCCTAAAAACGAAACAAAAGATGATTACGAAGTTGATGCTTTAGCTGGTGCAACTATTACAGGAGATGGTGTATCTGCAATGATAAAGAACGATTTAAAATTGTATTTACCTTACTTTAAAAACTTAAAATAATATGGGACTACTTTCAAAAAAAGACGCAAAGTTAATCACAGACCCTTTAGCAGATAATAACCCAATTACGATTCAAGTATTAGGGATTTGTTCAGCTTTAGCAATTACTGCAGAACTTAAAGCTTCATTAGTAATGGGTATAGCAGTACTATTTGTATTAGGTATAGGTAATGTAGTGATTTCTTTAATGAGAAATATTATTCCTTCTAAAATTAGAATTATTGTACAATTAACGGTAGTTGCGGCTTTAGTAATTATTGTGGATCAAGTATTAAAAGCTTTTGCTTTTGAATTAAGTAAAACACTTTCAGTATTTATTGGACTAATTATTACTAACTGTATCATTATGGGGCGTTTTGAAGCTTTTGCTTTAGGAAACGGACCTTGGCGTTCATTTTTAGATGGTATTGGTAACGCTTTAG
>CAZECB010000058.1:0-8827 GCA_964510745.1 uncultured Flavobacteriaceae bacterium
TTACTATCTACCAAACGTGGAATTAAAATTTTCCAATTTTCATCTTGCTTAAAAATAGACTTTAAAATAGGTTTAGCTTTTTTAAAATCCTTACCATTCAACAAGTTCACCGCATACCAATATTGCATTTCTAAATTATCTGGAAATAACTTCTGAGCACTTAAATACTGTTGTTCTGCTTTTTTAGAATCTCCTGCTTCCATAGCCACATCACCATTATTCATAAAATCATAGGCTTTATGAACTTTCATCAAACGCTCTAATTCTTGTAGAGGGTTTTCATGATCGTCAACACGTAAATCCATCAATCTATCTTCCCAACTATTTCCCGTAGCAGTACCACTAACAATTAAAATTGCTGCAGATTGTTTTCCTCTTAAATCGCCTTTTTCAGCTTGAGCCGCTTTTAATGCTATTAATAAACGCTCACTTAGCGGTTTTCCTTTACTTCCTTCAAAAGCATTTGCCATTGCATCCCAAACTGTATTATTGAGCATTAAATTGGCTTGAACCGAGTAATTTTTTCCTTGACGATGACCAGCTTCAGCTATACAAGCACTACCTGTGTGTGTTGCTACATCACCATTAACACTCAACATCCCTACTTGCCTGTATTCTTCACTTCCATCATTTGCTATTAAGGCGTCTAATGCTTGCTGAGGTGATAGTCCTTGTTTCATTAACACCAAGCCTTTTGGCCCGTAAGCAGGATTAGTTAGTGATTGTGTTGCAACTACACCTACACCAGCTTCACCATGAATTACAGAAGTTCCTACACTAAACCAATGCGATTGTACTGCAACTCCCATTTCGCCAGTCAACTCATCTCTAGCCACAATAGAATATGTGTGCGTAAATGGTTCTGATTTTTTATACGATTGAGAAAAAATAGATTGCGTCATAAACACAAATGCAAATAGGTAGAAATATTTCATTTTATAAAATTTAAAGCCTAAAGATATATAATTTATTACTCCTTTTTCATCCCTTAATTAATTATCTTTGCAGCTTCAAAAAAACAGCATCATTTATGTCTTTAACTGCTCTTAATGCCATTTCTCCAATTGACGGAAGATACCGAAGTAAAACAGAAGCTCTAGCTCCTTACTTTTCTGAAGAGGCTTTAATAAAATATCGTACTCTTGTTGAAATTGAATACTTTATTGCACTTTGTGAAATCCCTTTACCTCAATTAAAAGGTTTTGACACTAATTTATTTGATCAATTAAGGGTTATTTATAAAGAATTTTCTACTGAAGATGCTTTAGCTATTAAAAAGATAGAAAGTGTTACCAATCATGATGTAAAAGCAGTTGAATATTTTATAAAAGAAAAATTTGATGCTTTAAATATTTCTCAATATAAAGAGTTTATTCATTTTGGGTTAACTTCTCAAGACATTAATAATACTGCTATCCCTTTAAGTTTAAAGGATGCCATGAATGATGTTTATATTCCTGAATATTTTTCAGTCCTAGAAAAACTGGAAGAGTTAGCTACAGAATGGAAAGATATTTCAATGTTAGCACGTACTCATGGGCAGCCAGCATCTCCTACTCGATTAGGAAAAGAAATAGATGTATTTGTTGTACGTCTAAAACAACAATTAGATTTATTAAATGATATCCCAAGTGCTGCTAAATTTGGTGGTGCTACTGGTAATTATAACGCACATAAGGTAGCTTATCCAAATATAGATTGGAAAGCATTTGGAACACAATTTGTTCAAGAAAAGTTAGGATTGCATCACTCCTTCCCTACTACACAAATTGAACATTATGATCACATGGCAGCATTGTTTGATGGTTTAAAACGCATCAATACGATTATTATTGATTTAGATCGTGATATTTGGACTTATGTGGCAATGGACTATTTCAAACAAAAAATTAAAAAAGGAGAAGTTGGTAGTTCTGCAATGCCTCACAAAGTAAACCCTATAGATTTTGAAAATAGTGAGGGTAATTTAGGTATTGCTAATGCTGTATTTGAACACTTAGCGGTTAAACTTCCTATTTCTCGTATGCAACGTGATTTAACAGATAGTACGGTATTACGTAATGTAGGCGTGCCTATTGGTCATACTTTAATTGGTTTTAAATCGACTTTAAAAGGATTGAATAAATTATTGCTGAACGAACAAAAATTTGCTGATGATTTAGAACAAAACTGGGCAGTCGTTGCAGAAGCCATTCAAACTATATTACGTCGTGAAGGTTATCCTAACCCTTATGAAGCACTAAAAGGGTTGACACGTACCAATAAAGCCATTACTCAACAGTCTATAGCTAGTTTTATTGACACTTTAGACGTTAGTGATGCTATTAAAACAGAATTAAAAGTGATTACACCAGCTAATTATACTGGGGTCTAACAAATTCCTGCGAAGGCAGGAATCTCTTTATATTAATAATGATTAGTTAAGTTTAAGATCACTAAAAGTAATATTTCTGCCTTAGCAGGAAATAAAAAAACCTCCCGATCAGAGGAGGTTTTTTCTTCATTAACATAATAAAACTTCAATAATTTAATATTTATGAAGCGTTATTGCTTTTAATATTTTATAGCTTTCTACTGAAAGAACTTCATGAAATCCTTTACAGCAGTTTCATCTGCATCCATATTTTGAATCACACTCCCTAAAGTTGCTATTTTTTCGGGTTTCATATTGTTCCCTAAAATACGAACGATAGCAAAACCTCTTTCATTAGCGTTTCCAAAAATAATTAGTTCATCAATCTCAGTATCTGTGCCTATATATTTTATGACAAACTTACCATCTGTATTATTACCACCTCGCATTAGATCTTGATAACGATCATCTTTTAAAATAGCTTTCACTTTTGCTAATTCAGCATTATACTCTTCTACATTATCCTCTTTTAAAGCGTACCCTAACATATTAAGTTTGCTTACAGAATTATAAGCTTCTTTTTGATCTTTTGTGAGTGTCTCTTCATCAAGATTTACAAAACTTGTTGGTATATCTACAGATATAAAATTTGGTGTTTCCTGATTTTTTACAAAATAGGCTTGCAAGGTCTCCCCGTACTCACAACTTGTTAAAAGTATAAATATAAGGGAAGACATTACAAGATTCTTGATTGATGAATTCATTAGTTTTAAGTTTATTTATTGTTTACGTACTTTTTTTAATTGTTCAGAACCTGGAACATTCATTAGTTCTGCTATTTTAGAAAACTCTCTCAAGTCAATATCTCCCGTAATAGTTACTAAAACAGTTTCTACCTCTCTGTTTTTACCATTAATATTAATGTTTTTCCCTTGAGTTAATTCTTTTAAACCACTAACATGCATTAATAATTCTTCTACAAAGTTTTCATTACGCCCTTCTTTTATGTAAAACTTTACTGTTTGCCCTCCGTCTTTAAAACGCATAAGTTCATCCAATTGAGAGCTTCCTATATATCGTTTAACATCTGCTCCCATTTGTGTAGAAATACGTTCATCGCCTGTGACTAACATTTTTACACTTTCAATTTTTTTAACAGCTTCAAAAACAGCTTGCTCTTCTGGGTTATCTAGATCCAATTCAAATCGTGTTAATAATGAAAACATTTTTTGAGTGACTGCTCCAGAAGTGACGCCATCCATATCTTCATATTTATCAAAAAGACTTTGTCCAAATGACACTATTGGTGCTATTATAATTGCAATTAATATGATTATTCTTTTCATGATCTTTATTTTATTATTCGTTTTTTAATTATTTTTTAGTTTTTAAAAATTTCTTCTTAGTTCTTGAAAATTGATGAATATAATTTACATTTTCTGCGCCTTTTGAAAAATTTGCAGACATTAAGTTTAAAGCACTTAAATTTCCAGAACCTTTATTAAATTTTGAAGACACTAAGCCAAATACTTCTTTTGCTTTATTATAAGTTTCGCGATCTTCTTGTGATAACTGAGCTAGGTCAGTTATACGTTCAGGTGTATTAACCTGACTGTAAATCCCAAACATAAGAACCACTGCTGCTGCGACTGAAATCCATTGATATAACGTTTTGTTTTTCTTAGATTTTAATGGAACGTCTTTAGTAAACTGCTCTTTATGGGTGTGCAAAAAATAGTTAAACATGGGTTTATATAGTTCTAGATGCGGCGCTACGTCTTCTTGAGTAAAATAGTGTTTTAGCTCCTGCTCCTCTTGTAACGTTGTTTCCCCGTTATCATATTTTTCTAATAATTGTTCTATATTATCTAACACCATAATTGTGTGTTTTAGTTAATTTTTCTCTTATTGCTTTTCTAGCTCTTGATAATGCTACCCGTATTGCTGTTTCATTCATATCTAACATTTTAGATATTTCTTTAAAATCATACTGTTCAATATCTCTTAGTTGTAGTATCATTTTCTGTTGTTCTGGCAACTCTTCAATTATTTTAGCGACCCAATTTATACTATCTTTTAATTCTACTTCTTTTTGAAGCGATATACTTTTGTCTTGATAATTACTATGTACAATTTTTAAATTTTGTGCATGTTTTGATTTTAATTTATCTAGACAAAAATTTTTTGTCATCGTCATGGAAAATGCTTCAACATTTTTATAATTCTCCATGTTTTTTTTATTCTTCCATAATTTCAATAATATTTCTTGTGTAGCATCTTCGGCTTCTTCACGAGAAATCAATAATCGTTTTGCCAAACGAAACATTTTATCTTTAAAAGGCATTACAATATTTATAAATTCTGCCTGTGTCATTTTAATGGTTGGGTTATGACTTTTTTATTGGTCATTTCTTTTACGACGATTCAATATTAATTTTGTTACAAAGAAAATTTCAGAATAAACTAATTTAAGTAAAATTAACGCTTTAATAAGTATAGATAGAAATCAATTCACGTAAATTTGATAGTATAAAAACAAGTATCAAATTTATGACTGATTTACATACAGAACGTGTTAAAAATTCTGAAACTAGAATATTTAAAGCTGTTTTCCCAAATACAACGAATCACTATGACACTCTTTTTGGAGGTACTGCCATGCAACTCATGGATGAAGTCGCCTTTATCACTGCCACACGATATAGCAGGCAGCGTATGGTTACTGTAAGTAGTGATAAGATCGATTTTAAAAAACCAATCCCTCATGGTACTATTATAGAGCTAGTAGGCAAGGTCACTTATTTAGGAACTAAAAGTTTAAAAATAAGAGTTGATGTGTTTATAGAAGAAATGTATTCATCATCAAGAGAAAAAGCAATAAGTGGTGAGTTCACTTTTGTAGCCATAAATCAAGAACGCAACCCAATCATTATTAAATAATGCCTAAAATAAAAACCTATTTCAATTGGAGTTCTGGAAAGGATTCTGCGTTAGCGTTGTATAAGTTATTACAAGATGATAATTACTTAGTTGATGAATTAATCACTACAGTAAATAGTCATTATAACCGTGTAAGTATGCATGGGCTCAGAAAAGAATTACTAATAGCTCAAACAAATGCATTACAAATATCTGCGAGTATTATTAAACTCCCTGAGCAACCCACTATGGAAGTGTATGAGCAAAAAATGCTAGAAACTACTAATAGGTTAAAAAGTAAAGGGTTTACGCATAGTGCTTTTGGAGATATTTTTTTAGAAGATTTAAAAATATATCGCGAAAATCAATTAGCAACTCAAAATTTAGAAACCATATTTCCACTCTGGAAGAAAGATACAAAACAACTCATTACTGAGTTTTTAGAGCTAGGTTTTAAAACCATTATTGTTTGTGCTAATGCAAAATACTTTGGTGAAGAATTTGTTGGAAAAATTATAGACAGTAGCTTTATTGAAAATTTACCTGAAGGTGTTGACCCTTGTGGTGAAAATGGTGAGTTTCATACCTTTTGCTTTGACGGTCCAATTTTCAAACAACCTATCTCCTTTACTATTGGTGAAAAGGTATATCGAGAATATAACACGCCAAAAACTGATGACGACTCTGTTTGCGGTAATGAAAAAAGTGGATTCTGGTATTGCGATTTAATTCCGGAGTAATAGACTAACTTATTTCCATTTAATACTGCAGCCCATACTTGGGTGCTGGAGTTCTGAAACAGGTTGATTAATAATTATAGCATCTAGAGCTAGAGATAAATCACGTCCTGAAGCCACTCCCATATTGGGGCGAGTTTCATCAAAACGACCTCTATACACACATTTTAAATCACCATTAAATACAAAAAAATCTGGAGTACATTCAGCTTGATATGCTTTTGCAACTTTTTGATTATCATCATATAAATATGGAAATGGATAGTCTTCAGATTCTGCAACTCGTTTCATATGCTCAGGCCCATCTTGCGGGTGTGTTTCTATATCATTACTACTAATTGCTATAAATTGAACTCCTTTTGCTTGATATGCATTCGCTACTTCAACCAATTTTGAATTTACATGATGTACAAATGGGCAATGATTACAAATAAAAACAATTACCGTTGCAAGATCTGATTTTAATTCTGAAAGTGATATCATATCATCTGATACCGTATCTAAAAGCTTAAAATTAGGAGCAGCCGTGCCCAATTCCATCATATTTGATTCTACTAATGCCATAAATAATAATTTATATATACTACAAAGTAAATCCTTTTTTAGATATCTCAGTACTAATTGAGTATCATTTCTTCTTTAAACTCTTGTTAATAATTTCAAAACAAATCGAATTAATGTATATTTTTGGGCTATATAAAAGTAAACATTATGAGCGACAATAAGGTGCTAAACTATATTAAAGATGTGTTGAAAAATATGCCAACAGATTGGCTAAATTTAACAACTCATCGACTAGACATTTATGATGAGGCTTTGGCTAAAACTCAATTTTTAGAGCAGTTTGAAAACCTATATACCAACAATAATTCTCAGTTGTCAATACTCAATGAATTACCTACTGCTTTTGATTATATCCGGTTAGGACATCCATTATCTTGTGTGTTAGAATGGGCTATCGCAAAATTAAATAATCTAAAACCAGATAGTGTTATCAGTTTTTCATCAATGACAACTCCTATATTGGCAATTTTGAGAAAGAATTTGCTAGATAATAAAAACACACAAATCATTTATATTGATGAATTACCTAGTTTTTTTAATGCTGAAATACTGAAGCATGTTTATGGATATCAATTTGATTTAAAGAAGGTTGATACTATAGAAGGTGTTTCTGATTTTAACGGCAGCACTATTTTTATTTCACAAGAAAAAGGAATCAACATGATTAACCTTAACAACGCTATCGACTTTTTTATAAGTGTTGATCGTCACCTTGGAAGTGTTTTATTAGTAAACAGTGAGCAAAATGAACATTATATTTCAGAAATTCAGCATGTACGTCGAAGAGAAACTATTGCTATGACACCAATTAACTGTCATATTACTTTAAAGCAATTGATAGGATTATCATCTTCAGATGCAACAAAAAATACTCTTGAAGCTAATAAAACTAGTGTTCTAAATTCTATTGCAACTATTACTGGTGTACATACAAAAGCACTAGTAGGTTCTAGTGGATTATCCATTCAGTATGCTATAATGATGGGGCTCATTCACGATGCTTTAGAAAACCATAAAGGAAAATCGATTAAGTTTATAGTGCCGCCTAATTGTTATGGTGGTACTAATGATCAAGCAAGACGTGTTGCAGCATGTATTGAACATGTTGAAGTGGTAGACTTACCTGTTGATGGTGATAATGATATGGTACAAAGCATAGATACTGTTTTAGATAAAATTGCTCAGCAGGATGCTATTCCGTATATCATTGCTGAAATCCCTACAAATCCAAGAGTAGAAGTTCCAGAACTTTTACAATTAAAAGCCGTTTTAAGTAAAGAGCGCCAAACAGCAACAGGTGACATTGCTATTGATCCCGTTTTTATTTTAGACCAAACCTTTTGCCCAAATGTTCATTTTTTAGGTGAAGGCGAAATACTTTCAACCGTTAGAGCTATATCTTATGCTAGCGGATCAAAATTCCCTAGTGGTGGACGTTGTACTGCTGGTTATTGTGTAGGTAATAAAAAAGCGGAAGCGTTAATGCAGAATATAGAACTGCATCTTAACCTTTGTGATAATGAAGCTACAGTGCTTCAATATGAAATTTTAGCAGAACAACTCCCCTCAATGAATCAAAGAATTGATGATGCTTATAAAAACACTCGTGAATTTGTAAACTTTATTAATGATACATTACCAGAAGCCAAAATTAATTTTGTATCAGAATCATTAGCAACACAAGGCTTTACACCTTCTGTATTTTCATTAGATCTTCCTACTAAAGGAAATACCGATGAAGAAAGAGAAACTTATAAAAGAGCATTGAATTTAAAACTCATCAATTTAATGATTACTAAAATCCCTAATGAAAGTAAGTATTGTGTAAGTTATGGGCAGTTAAAAGGATGTTATTGGACTATACCAGCAACATCTACACAAGGCACCACTAAAGAAGGAGATAAAGATTATATTGCCCGTGTAGCACTTTCTGCTCACATGGATTTAGAACTACATAAAAAAGTGTTTTTAGAGTTTGTTGAAGATATATAAGCAACGATGGTAGAATATTTTTTTCTTAGCTTGAATAAATTATAATAAACTCTTGTTAATAATATTAATAGTCAATTAATTTTATGTCATTGATTATTAAAAATCAACTTCATTTATCTATCGATAAACAAATATTGAAACGTTTTTTATCTACATATTGATAATAAACTAAAGAAGCATCTGAATTAAAAATTAAATGAGTATAACAACTGAATCACTATGGACTTAAAGTCCATAGGTTCGGGCTGGTGACTTAAAGTCA
>CAZECB010000059.1:0-3924 GCA_964510745.1 uncultured Flavobacteriaceae bacterium
CTCTATTTGTATAATCTTCAGGGTTAGCCGTAAATACAAATTGCATATCTAAAGGTAAGCGTAGTTTGAATCCTCGAATCTGGATATCACCTTCTTGCAAAATATTAAACAAAGCTACTTGAATACGAGCTTGTAAATCTGGTAACTCATTAATCACAAAAATACAACGATTAGCTCGTGGTATCATACCATAATGAATTACACGGTCATCAGCATAACTCAATTTTAAATTCGCTGCTTTAATAGGGTCAACATCCCCAATAATATCTGCAACCGTAACATCTGGTGTTGCTAATTTCTCAGCAAAACGTTCACTTCGATGCATCCAATAAATTGGTGTATTATCTCCTTGATTTTTTATTAACTCAATGGCATGTCTTGAAATGGGTTCTAAAGGGTCATCATTAATTTCTGAGCCTTCTACCACAGGAATATACTCATCTAACAAATTCAACATCAAACGAGCTAAACGTGTTTTAGCTTGCCCCCTCAAACCTAATAAATTAATATTATGCCGTGATAAAATAGCGCGCTCCAGTTCTGGAATCACCGTATTTTCATAGCCATGAACACCTTCAAATGTAGTTTCTTTATTTTTAATTTTATGAATTAAATTATTTCTTAATTCATCTTTTATAGATTTGCTTTGGTATCCAGCATTTTTTAAATCTCCTAAGGTTTTTATACTTTCTACTTTCATATTTATGCCTGCACAAGCAGGGATCTTTTTAATTTAACTTTAATATTTATTATGAACATTTCGACTTTGCTCGATATGATAATTTAGCTAAGAGTAAATAACCAATCACCCTTTAATTCGTTTTTTTCTGTTAGTTTCATAATCTTCAAAAATCATTTCACCTAAGCCTTTTAACCCCGTATAAAATGCCTTTCCTTGATTAGCTTGTGTAAATTTTCTAACAAACTGCATTAAATATGAGTCTTGAGCAATCATAAATGTAGTAATAGGGATATGTAATTTACGGGCTTGCTGAGCCATAGCATAGCATTTATTTGTAATATGTGTGTCCAACCCATTACTATTTTTATAATATTCGCCATTAGACAGACGTAAACAACTTGGTTTACCGTCTGTAATCATAAAAATTTGCTTGTTTGTGTTTCGCTTACGGCGCAGTAAATCCATTGCTAATTGGAGTCCTGCAACAGTATTAGTATGATAAGGTCCTACTTTTAAATAAGGTAAGTCTTTAATTTCAATAGCCCATGCATCATTACCAAACACCAGGATATCTAAAGTATCTTTAGGATATCTGGTCGTGATAAGTTCAGCCAATGCCATTGCCACTTTTTTTGCTGGTGTGATACGATCTTCTCCATATAAAATCATACTATGACTAATATCTATCATCAGCACCGTACTCATTTGCGATTTGTGCATGGTTTCCTCCACCACCAAATCATCTTCAGATAATCTAAAGTCTGAAATTCCGTTGTTAATCTGAGCATTTTTTAAGCTCTCCGTCATAGAGACTTTATCTAAAGCATCTCCAAATTGATAGTTTCTAAAATCTCCTGTATGCTCATCTCCTATTCCTGGGCTTTTACTTTTATGGTTTCCAGTTCCATTTCGTTTTATTTTTCCAAAAATTTGATCTAAAGCTTGTTGGCGTATAGCTCGTTCTGTCTTAGCAGTAATTGACATTCCTCCTCCATTACCATCTACATCAATCTCTTCCTTTATATACCCTTTCTTTTTAAGATCTTCTATAAAATCATCAATGGTATAATTTTCATCTGTTAATTTATATTCTTTATCTAATTCTCTAAGCCAACTTATAGCTTCATCAAAATCTCCAGAAGTATGAGTAATTAACTCTTTAAAAACATCAAAAAGTTTATCAAAAGGAGATAAGTTAGGTGCTTGGTATGTTTTAAAAACAAATCCTTTTTTTGTAGACGTTTTCTTCATAGTTTGATAAAATTAATACTTTTAAAACATAAAATAACGACCTTAACAGAGCTTTAAGAATAGTATATTAAGTTTTGCTTAAATTTAAACCTTTATTTATCAACTAACTCAAAAATATAATGAAAAAAATGTTTTCATTAGTAATGCTTTTGTGCATTACTTCCCTCTTTGCTCAAGAATTTTCAATGGATTTAGTAAAAAATATGACTCCCAGAAGTATTGGTCCTGGTGGTATGTCTGGACGTGTGACTGCTATAGATGTAGTGACTGACAATCCAGATGTAATGTATGCTGGAACAGCATCTGGAGGTTTATGGAAATCGACTTCAGGAGGCATTAAGTGGGAACCCGTTTTCGAAAAAGAATTAACTGCATCAATCGGTTCTGTAGCCATACAACAATCTAACCCTAGTGTAATTTGGGTCGGTACTGGAGAAGGAAACCCTCGTAATAGTTTAAATGGAGGTTACGGCATATACAAATCTTTAGACGGTGGTAAAAACTGGATTGCAATGGGTTTAGAAAAAACTAGAAACATCCATCGTGTGATTATAGATCCTACAAATCCTGATATTGTTTATGCTGCTGCTATAGGATCTCCTTGGGGAGAACATCCTGAACGTGGTGTTTTTAAAACTACTGATGGAGGGAAGACTTGGAATAAAATACTTTATGTAAACAATAAAACCGGAGCTGCCGATATGGTAATGGATCCTACTAATCCAAATAAAATCATAACAGCCATGTGGGAACATAAACGTGACCCATGGTTTTTTAAGTCAGGTGGTGAAGGTTCAGGGTTACACATTACGTACGATGGTGGTAACACTTGGAAAAAAGTTACAGCCAAAGATGGATTTCCAAAAGGAAATTTAGGGCGTATTGGTATTGCCATTGCCGCTAACAAACCTAATATTATTTATGCTCTAGTTGAAGCAAAGAAGAATGCATTATATAAAAGTACTGATGGCGGATTTAAATGGCAAAAAGTAAATGATAAAAACGATATTGGAAACAGGCCATTTTATTATTCAGATATTTTTGTAGATCCTGAAAATGAAAATCGTGTGTTTTCGGTATTTACTTATGTGAATGTTTCTGAAGACGGTGGTAAAAATTTCAATCAATTAATGGGGGCTTATGGTGTAAACAATGGTGTTCATCCAGATCATCACGCATGGTGGATTCATCCTAACAATGGCCAGTTTATGATTGATGGTAATGACGGTGGATTAAACATTACCAAAGATGGGGGTAAAACTTGGCGTTTTATTGGTAATATTCCAGTAGCACAGTTTTATCATATTAATGTCGATAATGAATATCCTTATAACGTTTATGGCGGAATGCAAGATAATGGTTCTTGGAGAGGTCCTGCTTATGTATGGAAAGCACAAGGTATTCGAAACTCCTATTGGCAAGAAATTGCTTTTGGTGATGGATTTGATGTGGTTCCTGATAAAGATGATTCACGTTACGGATATGCTATGAGTCAACAAGGATTTGTAAGTCGTTACGATTGGAAAACTGGAAATAACTATAGCGTGAGACCAACACATAAAGATCCAGAAGTACGACTACGTTTTAATTGGAATGCAGCCATCGGGCAAGATCCGTTTGACAATTCAACTGTGTATTTTGGAAGTCAGTTTGTTCACAAATCGAAGGATAAAGGTTTAACTTGGAAAGTCATTTCTCCAGACTTAACAACTAACGACCCAGAAAAACAAAAACAAAGCGAAAGTGGTGGCTTATCTTTAGATGCTACTGGAGCTGAAAATCATACTACAATATTAGTTATTGAACCGTCTCAAGTAGAAAAAAATATGTTATGGACTGGTAGTGATGATGGTCGTGTACATTTTACTCGAGATGGTGGTACAAATTGGACTGATGTTTCAAAAAACATTAAAGAACTACCTAAAGGAAGTTGGATTACGCAAATAAAAGCCTCTAATAAAAATAAAGGCGAAGCACTTTTAGTTGCTAAC
>CAZECB010000059.1:3934-8822 GCA_964510745.1 uncultured Flavobacteriaceae bacterium
AACAAAAAATTATGGAAAAACTTGGGAGCGCATCGTTGATGAAAATGATGTAGAGAGTTATGCGCTTTCTATTGTAGAAGATATAGAAGAGCCAAACTTAGTGTTTTTAGGAACTGACGATGGGCTATATGTATCTGTAAATGCAGGAAAAAAATGGATTAAATGGACTGAAGGTTTCCCTACAGTATCCGTTAAAGATTTAGTAATTCAGCCACGCGAGCACGATTTAGTAATTGGTACGTTTGGTCGTGCTGCTTGGGTATTGGATGATATCAGACCCCTAAGAGCCATTGCTAAAAATAAGCGATTATTAAATAATAAATTAGAATTATTTTCACCTCCTACTGCCTATCAAGCTGCTTATCAACAACCAACAGGAAGTCGTTTTGGAGCTGATGCATTGTATCAGGGTGAAAATAAAGGCGGTGGCGCTATACTCTCTTATTATGCTAAAATAGATCCTCCTAAAAAGAAAGCGAAAAATGAAGATGAGGATGAGGATGAAGATGAGGATGTTGAAACTGAAAAAGATGAAAATGTAGTAAAATGGGATTCTATTCATCTTAAAATTTATGATGGATCGAGAGAAATACGTCATTTAAAATGGAAAGCACCAGATAGCACAGGAATTCATAAAACATCTTGGTTTATGAATGAAAAAGGAGGCGATCGTCCATCACGTACTATTCGCCCAACACTTGGTGAACCAGGAGGTGTACAAGTAAAACCTGGCACTTATAAGTTGGTAATGTCTTATGGCGATCAAACCTCTGAGCAATCTATAACTGTGAAGAGCGATCCGCGTTTAAACGTATCTACAAGTTCTATTAATGAAGTTTATACTGCTTCTAAAGAATTAGAAGGTATCACACAAACTGCGGCCGATGCTGTAAAACAATTGGTACAGAGCAAAAACATTGCTAACGAGTATAGTAGTAACTTATCAAAACTTGATAAGAAGGCTTATAAAGATCAAATTAAAGCCTCTAAAGACATTGTTAAGAAAATCGATTCTGTTATTGCAATTTATTTAGGGAAAGTAGATCGCCGTCAAGGAATTACACGTAATCCTGAAGTAACTGTAATGCAACGTATTGGTAGTGCTGCAGGTTATGTAGGCTCAAGAAAAACAGGGATTACATCTACCGAAAGAACTTTAATGAAACAAGCTAAAGATGCTTTAAAAGATGCTTTAAATAAAACCAATGCCTTTTTTAATGATGATTGGAAACCATATCAATCGGCTATGGAGCAATTAAAACTGTCGCCTTTTAAAGAGACGAAAACTTTTGGTTTGGACTAAAGATTAAAATTCTATATAGAATAAAAAAGCGCTCTGAAATTCAGAGCGCTTTTTTATTAAACTAGATTAACATTAGTTAACGTTAGTTAACAATATTATTCTAATGCTCTTCATATTTTTATTTTAAAATAATTAATTATGAAGCTTATAAAATTTTCAATTCCTTTCATTGCATCATGTATTTCATTTAGTTCTTGTACATCACAAGTAATTGATTGTGATATCAAAACATTAAATAATCAATTAATTGAGATGAAGGAAAAAGAACAATCTATTCGTAGAGAAGTAATGCCTTTAATAGCTCAAAACCAAAAAGATGGTAGTGGTGGGCTAAAGTTATTTTCTTTAGCAACCAAAATGAATAAAATAGATGAGAAAAATCAAAAAGTTTTACAGGGAATTTTGAACAAATGTGATTGGCCAGGTGAATTATCAGAAGATGCACACAAAAGTGTATTTCTAATTTTACAGCATAGTCCAGATTCATTAATGCGTAAATATTATCCGATGGTAAAATTACGTTCTGAAACAGGATCATTATTACCTGATGATCCAGCGACAATGTTTGACAGGTTACAAATGAATGCAAGAAAACCTCAGCGCTATGGTACACAAACGTTTCAAAAAAATAACCAAAATGTAATTTGGCCAATTCAAAGTATTGATAGTTTAGAATTATTGAGAACTTCTGTTGGTTTACCTTCAATGGAAGCTTATTTTAAATTAGCAAAAGATAGTACTGGTGTTGAAATTGTATGGGATAAAACTTTAAAAATTGAAGATATTTCTAAGCAATAGGTAATTCTTTTTTCAAGAATTAATACCTGTTATACTTTACAATCTATAATTTATTTATAATAAATTGTAACAATTATTGAATTTACAAGTTTCTAAAGTATAATGAATATCTCAAAAAAAGGAAAATATTACGGCAAGCAAGATTCAGAAATCTCTTTTAATGGAGTTTTATTATCACAATACAATTATCATATAGATAAAACACCTTGGCATCATCATGAAAATCCATATTTTATGTTTGTGCTTTATGGAAATATGATGGATTGTAATACAAAAAATGAAACATTATGCCCATCAGGAAGCTTAATGTATAATAATTGGCAAGAGCCTCATTATGGAGCCAAACATTCAAATAATGCTGGTGGCTTTCATCTAGAGTTTGAAAAAAAATGGTTGATAAACAATAGAATAGATTTAGATATATTAGAAGGTAGTCAACTAATTCAAAACCCGAAAATACATTTTCTTTTTGCAAAACTATATCGTGAATTCATCTTTTCTGATAATCATAGTAGCGTATCTGTTGAAGTATTATTAGTTCAAATATGTGAAGCTTTAAGTGATTTAAAAGAGAATGACACAAAGCACATACCTAATTGGATATACAAGTTAAAAGAAATACTTCATTATGACAATTCAAATCTTAGTTTACAATATCTTTCAGACCAACTAGAACTTCATCCAGTACATATTTCAAGATCGGCATCAAAATATCTTTCTGTGAGCCTTGGAGAATATATTAGACAGCATAAAATTAAGAAAGCTATTCCTTTACTTTTAAATTCAAATAATTCATTAACTCAAATAGCTTATCAAATAGGATTTTCTGATCAAAGTCATTTTAATCGCGCATTTAAATCCTATTTCAATATAAATCCTAGCTTATATCGAAAAAGTTTAAATAAAAACTAGAAATGTTAATCTGATACAATTTTTAATTTTCTTAGTGACCTATTTTTGACTTCAAATAAATAAAAAAATTATGTCTAAAAATCTAATAACTTTAATATTTCTATTCTTATCAGTTTTTTCAAGTTGCGCACAAGAAAACAATAACGATTATCAAGGAAATTGGGAAGGTATTTTATCAAAAAAAAATACTTTCAATTTTAATATCACAGTAGAAGAGCTAAAGTCAAATTCATATAATATAACCATTGCCAATGATAAAGCTTTAATCAATAAAAAAGTGAAGTCAATTAGTAATGACCATATTCAAATTAACATTGATGAAGACATACATTTCAATTTATTTGCTAAGGATAATAACAAGGAACTAACTGGGTTTATAAAATCTGGAATACTAATGTATCATATCAGTTTGAAAAAAACCGAAGGCAATAAGTTTACTGGAACTTGGAACCCCTTTATGATAGACAACTTACAATCTCAATCTATTTTCTTGAGTGTTGAAAATAATGAAGATGGAACTATTGCAGCTTATCCTTTTTTTGGAGATCAGCGGTTTTCGGGAACTTGGGCTAGTAATTTTGTAAGACAAGGCAATATTGTTTCATTTCAAGATTTTAAAACAGGGCTAAAGTTTAAAGCTACATTATTAAAAACTAAAATTGAATTAGAGGTTTTATTAGTTAATTCTATTGTTACAAAGACCGATTTATTACGCTCTAATGCAGAATGGGAATTTGGAACTACTGATACTCACCAGAGTCAAAATACTAATACACCTTCACAATTAAATGATGGATGGGTTACAGCAAACATTGATGACTTTGGAATCAATCAAACTGAATTAGTTCGATTGATAGATGATACTAATTCTAAAAAATTATTAAATACACATAGCATTCTTATTGCTAAAAAAGGAAAACTAGTATTTGAAACCTATTTTGATGGAAATAACTTTAATATTCCTCATGATCTACGTTCAGCCTCAAAAAGTATTTCTTCTGCTATGGTTGGTATCGCCATTGATGATAAGGTTATAGAAAGTGTTAATCAAAAACTATATGACTTTATACCCAAAACATATCAATACACAAAAAGCCCTTTAAAATCTAAGATAAAAATTAAGGATTTGTTGACTATGAGCTCTGGATTAAATGTAAATGGAGCAGCAGAAGAAGATAATTATCAAAGTTCAAGTGATTGGTTAAAAACAGTTTTAGAAGCGTCTATGGTAAAAGAACCAGGGGCTTATGCCGATTATGGATCTGCTAATCCATTTTTACTTGGTGTTAGTTTAAATGAGCGTTTAGAAAAACCATTAGAAATCTATATGGATCAAAAACTTTTTGAGCCCTTGGGTATTACAAATTATATAAATCAGACAAATAATACAGGAACAATGCCTTATTTTGGAGGTGGTATGTATTTAACATCCAGGGATATGCTCAAATTTGGACAATTGTATCTTAATGGAGGTAAATGGAATGGAAAACAAATTATTTCTAAGAACTGGGTTCAAGAATCATTCAAAAAACATACATGTTTACAGGATGTGAAAGATAAAAATAAATATGGTTATCTATGGTGGCATCATACATACAATATTAATGGAAAAGCAATTAATTCCGTAGAAGCAAGAGGAGCTGGAGGGCAATATATTTTTGTAATTCCTGAACTAAAATCAGTAGTCGTAATAACATCAGGGAATTTCAGAAATGGAAAAACAAGGCAGCCAGAAAAAATATTAGAAGAATATATACTTCCTGCAATTTTAGATTAAAACTATCACCTTTAAAAAAAAATAAAATTTTTGGTTTAGGTTAAGTTTTAATCTATATTAAGATAAAACGCTCTGAACATGTCAGAGCGTTTTTTTAT
>CAZECB010000060.1:0-5004 GCA_964510745.1 uncultured Flavobacteriaceae bacterium
GCTTATAAAATTATAAAAAACTTTTTTACGATTGTAATTGTTTTTGGCGTTTTAATTAAACGATATGATTCTGTTTCAGAGTGGGTTAATAATTCAATTAATATAATTATTGCTAGTTTCATTTTATTCTTTTTAATACAATCAATTTTAAAATACCGTAATTTCATATTTCATATTACAGATACAGATTTTTACTTATCTAGCGGTATTTTAAGTAAGGAACAAGTTACAATACCCAAATCTAACATTCAAAATGTTTACATAAAACAGAATCTCATTCAGCAAATTATTAATGTTGTTGAGTTAAATATTGAAACGGCTGGTGATGAAGATGCTAAAATAGAAATTAAAGCACTTAGCAGAGCCAAAGCGCTTCAAATTAAACAAGAATTGTTATCTGGAAAAATTGAAGGAGAAAACCTAAAAAACAATCATTTAGTAGCAAATCTTCTTTATAAAGTATCCATTAAAAAATTAATATTAGAAGGAGTCACCCAGAATTATATTAAAACAGTTAGTGTTATTTTTACATTTCTTTACGGAATTTATTATCAATATAAGGGATATATAGATGGTTTTGATATTGAAACTAAACTTTATAATTGGTATAAAATCAATGAGCATTGGTATTATGAAGCACTATTTTTCACGATGTTATCAATCATAGTTACTATTATAATTTCAATAGGAAAAATAGTACTAGTTAACTATGAGCTAAGAGTTTTAGAAAAAAATAAAGCAATAGAGATTAAAAAAGGGTTGTTAAATAAAATACATCTAAATCTTATACCATCAAGAATTCAAAATATAGATATTGTAACAAATAGAATAAAACAATACTTAGGGTTTTATACCATATCTATCAAACAGGCTATGGTTACTAAAGAACAAAAGCAGAATTTTTCTATTATAGGTTTAAGTAAAGAAGAAGCTTATAATTTTTTAAGAAGATTTTATATTAGTTATGACAGTGAAGAACACGTAGAAAAACATAAACCTGAAACTTATTATAAAAGAGTGATGTTTTTTGAACGCATATTTAGCATTTAAAGAAGATTTTTGGATTGTGAATGTTTTACTCCTTCCTCTAACATTTTTTAGTATGATTTATAGATATAAAAAATCATACTATGCTATTGATACTAATTATTTAACTGTAGGGAGCGGTTTTATAACTACTAAAACGCAAATTTTAGAACATCACAAAATACAAATGGTAAATTATTCTCAAAATATATTTCAGAAATTAAAAAATACGGCGTCTATAAAAATTCATACAGCTTCAGATTCATTAACCATACCCTATATAAAATCAAAACGAGCACAGGCAATTGTAAATTATTTATTGTATAAAGTAGAGTCTTCAGATAAAGATTGGTTATAATATGGTATTTTTGTTTTTCAATAAAAAATAATTTTAATGCTTGTAGATTTTAGTACATTACCAAATACTTCAAGAGTTTGGATATACCAATGCAGCCGTTCTTTTTCTGAAACCGAATTAGAAGAAATTACTTCTCGTTTAAATACATTCATTCAAAACTGGACAGCTCATGGAAGTGATTTGCAATCTGGTTATGAAATTAAATATAAGCGATTTATAGTATTAGGATTAAATCAAAACTTAAATAATGCTACAGGTTGCTCAATTGATGCTTCTGTACATTTTATTCAGCAATTAGAAAAAGATTTTAATGTTGATTTAATGGATAAAATGAATGTGTCTTATAAACAAGGAGAATTTATTGCCTATAAGTCATTGACAGAATTTCGTAAAATGGCAAAAGCAAAATCGGTATCAAAAAATACAATCGTATTCAACAACCTTGTAGTAAATAAAGCAGATTTTAATGAAAATTGGGAAGTTGCGGCTAAAGATAGTTGGCATAGTCGTTTTGTAAACTAATGCTAGTTATTCCTTATTAACAAAACTATCCTAAAGTCTTTTGTTTTTTTATTAAAAATACTAATTTGGCATAGTTTTTACGTTACAAGTATTAATTGATTCTAAATATGCCTACACACAAATTATTAATTGTTATTTTATTACTACTTTCTAACCTATTAATTGGACAGAATAATAATGACCCCTTACTAGCTAAAAACATTACAGCTCAACAGCAATGGGTGGATAGTATTTATGGATCTATGACCTTAAAAGAAAAAGTTGGACAGTTATATATGCTTCAAGTTTTTTCTAATCAAGATGCTGCAACAAAAGCAGCTACAGTTAAATTGATTAAGGATAATCATATTGGTGGTTTAATTTATTCTAAAGGAGGTCCTGTACGTCAAGCAAAATTAAATAATGAATTACAGTCTGTTTCCAAACTCCCATTACTAATTGGTATGGATGCAGAGTGGGGGTTAAGCATGCGTTTAGATTCAACATATGCATTCCCTTGGAATATGACTTTAGGTGCCATTAAAGACACCAAATTAATTGAACGTGTTGGAAAACATATTGGAGAACATTGTAAACGTGTAGGTGTGCATTTTAATTTTGCGCCAGTAGTAGATATTAATACAAATCCTAATAACCCCATTATAGGAAATCGCTCTTTTGGAGAAGATAGAGATCAAGTCACATTACAGTCTATGGCATTTATGAAAGGAATGCAAAGCGCAGGAGTATTAGCAAATGCAAAACATTTTCCGGGTCATGGAGATACAGATTCAGATTCGCATAAAACGCTACCAACCATTAGTTTTAATGAAAAACGAATCGATTCTATAGAATTATATCCTTATCGTGAATTAATAAAAGAAGGCTTGTCAAGTGTTATGGTAGCGCATTTAAATGTACCTAGTTTAGAGCCTAGAGACGGCTATCCATCATCTTTGTCAGAACATATTGTAACAGATATACTAAAAGACTCACTTGGATTTAATGGACTTATTTTTACAGATGCTTTAAATATGAAAGGAGCCTCAAACTTTGCGAAATCTGGAGATATTGATTTAGCAGCATTCAAGGCAGGGAATGATGTGTTATTGATTTCAGAAAATATCCCTGTAGGAATTTCAAAAATCATGGCTGCTTATGAAAAAGAAGAAATTACAGAAGAACGTTTGTCGCATTCGGTAAAAAAAATATTAAAAGCAAAGTATAAAGTAGGACTTAATAATTTTAAACCTATAGGAATCGCTAACCTAGTTGAAGACTTAAACCGTTTAGAGGATGATATTCTTTATGAAGAACTCATAGAAAATGCATTAACAGTTATTAAAAATCAAGATAATTTATTGCCCTTACGAAAACTAGAAGATAAAAAAATTGCTTATGTAAAACTGGGAGATGCTAAAGGAGATGTGTTTTTATCAGAACTTAAAAAATATACTAAAGTTCATGAAGTGAAAGCAAATAAATTGGATGATTTACTAATTAAACTAAAGAATTACAATACCGTTATTGTTGGTTTCCACAAATCTAATGCTAGTCCTTGGAAAACCTATAAATTTAAAAATAAAGAATTAGTCTGGTTACAAGAAATAGCTAGAACAAATACAGTACTTCTAAGTGTTTTTGCAAAACCTTATGCATTATTAGATTTAAAGACGACTACTAATATTAATAACATTACAATTGCTTATCAAAATAGTGACATTGCACAACAGAAAGCAGCACAATTAATATTTGGAGCTATTGGAGCTAAAGGTCAATTACCTGTAAGTAGTGGTAATGACTTTAAGTTAGGTGTAGGAATTAATACAAATAGATTGAGTAGATTAGGTTATACGGTTCCAGAACGTGTAGGGATGAACTCTAAGTTATTAAGTAAAATTGATTCTGTAGCGCAATATGCAGTTGATAAATCTATGACTCCCGGAATTCAATTACTTGTTGCTAGAAAAGGAAAAGTAATTTATAATAAAAACTTTGGTAAACATACTTATAAGTCAAATAAAAAAGTAGAGTTTTCAGATTTATACGATGTAGCATCACTTACTAAAATATTAGCTACGTTACCATTAATAATGGAGCTTGAAGAACAAGGAAGTTTATCATTAGATAGTAAATTATCTCAATTAACATCAGAATATAAAAGAACTAATAAGTCTAATGTAACGTTAAAACGAATGCTCTCACATTACGCACGTTTAAAACCTTGGATTCCTTTTTATATAAACACACTTGATTCTATTTCAAAAAAACCTGATTCTAAATATTATAGAAAAAACCGTAGCGCTAAGTTTAATATTGAAGTAACTAATAATCTTTTTTTAAGATCAGATTATCAAGACTCCATACAAGAAAGAATTAAAGAAAGTGATATGCTTTCAAGGTTACGTTACCGTTATAGTGATTTACCATATTATATTTTAAAAGATTACATCGAAAAGTTTTATGATAATAGTTTAGATAAACTAGTACAATCTCATTTTTATGAGCCATTAGGTGCAAATTACACCACTTATAACCCTCGTAAAAGATTTAGTAAAAACCAAATCATCCCTACAGAAGTTGATGATTATTTCCGAAATCAAGAAGTACATGGTTATGTACATGATATGGGAGCAGCAATGCAAAATGGTGTTGGCGGTCATGCAGGTATATTTAGTAATGCAAATGATGTAGCCAAAATAATGCAGATGTATCTACAAAAAGGATTTTATGGAGGTAAACATTATTTTAAAGCTAAAACGATAAATAAATTTAATACCTGTTATTATTGTAATAAAAAAAATAGAAGAGGTGTGGGTTTTGATAAACCTCAATTAGGTATTGAAGGCCCTACATGTGGTTGTTTGTCTAAAAGAAGTTTTGGACACTCTGGATTTACAGGTACTTATGCTTGGGCAGATCCTGAAGAAGAAATTGTATATATATTTTTAGCAAATAGAACTTATCCTAAGGCAGGTAAGAATCTATTGTTAAGAGAAAATATACGAACAGAAATACAACGATTAATTTACGAAGCTATAGACGATTAGATATTGTAAGAAACCTAATTTAACCAGATTTAAAATGAATAAAACAGCCTTGTGGCTGTAAGTCAGCTG
>CAZECB010000060.1:5014-8806 GCA_964510745.1 uncultured Flavobacteriaceae bacterium
ATAGGAATAGTATGTTATCCAACTTTTGGAGGAAGTGGTGTAGTAGCTACAGAGTTAGGATTAGAACTATCTAAAAGAGGGCATCAAGTACATTTCATTACATATAGCCAACCTGTACGTTTAGATTTGCTAGGGAATAATGTGCATTATCATGAGGTAAACGTTCCAGAATACCCATTGTTTTTATATCAACCTTATGAGTTAGCATTATCTAGTAAGTTAGTAGATATGGTAAAACTTCATAAAATAGATGTATTACATGTACATTATGCGATCCCCCATGCATATGCAGCATATATGGCGCAACAAATGTTATTAGATGAAAATATATTAATACCCATTGTAACAACACTTCACGGTACAGATATAACATTAGTTGGGAGCCATCCATTTTATAAACCAGCAGTCACATTTAGTATTAATAAATCAGATGCAGTAACGTCTGTTTCTCAAAGCCTAAAAGAAGATACCTTACGTCTATTTAATATTAAAAAAAATATAAAAGTAGTTCCTAATTTTATCGATATTGAAAAATACCGATCAGATTTTACAGATTGTCAACGAGATGTAATGGCAACAAATGATGAAAAAATAATTACACATATTAGTAATTTCAGACCCGTAAAACGTATTAAAGACATCATTAATATTTTTAATAATATTCAGATGGAAATACCTGCAAAGCTAATGATGGTAGGAGAAGGACCAGAAAAACGTCCAGCAGAAGAATTAGTTTTAAAATTAGGTTTAGAAGATAAAGTTATCTTTTTTGGGCAAAGTAATGAGATTGATAAAATTTTATGCTTTTCAGATTTGTTTTTATTACCTTCTGAAACAGAGAGTTTTGGTTTAGCTGCTTTAGAAGCTATGGCATCTGGAGTTCCTGTTGTATCAAGTAATACAGGTGGTATTCCTGAAGTTAATAAACAAGGTATTACAGGCTTATTAAGTGATGTTGGAGATATAGATAAAATGGCTAAAGACGCAATTACAATTCTTAAAGACGAAGCAACATTAACAAGGTATAAACATAATGCTAAGCAAGAAGCTAAAAATTATGATATCTATACAGTAGTCTCACAATATGAAGCTATTTATGAAGACGTGCTTAAAACAATTGTGTTTTAATTATAGATAAATCTTAGCAAAGACGCTTATTGTTATTTTAATGAGCGTCTTTGTTTTGTATAAATTAAAACTGATACCTGAAACTCAAAGCGACATCAAAATCTAAATCGTCATTAAAATCTCCCGTACCTATCTCTGGCCTAAAATCTAATGAGATTAGCAATGGAATGTCAAAATTATATTCTATGCCTATATTTCCCGCAACAATAATAGATGTTTCACTTTCATCAACAGGTTCATCAATATCAAAATTAGCTAAACCAGCCCCAACACCATAATACCAATTAAAATTACCATCTAATGATCTCACCCATTGGTATAGTCCTACTATTTTAATGGCAGTAAAATTATCACCATTACGCCATCCTAAATCAAATTCTAATCTATTGTTGTCACTTACTTTATGTTGGTAAGACACTTCAGCTCCAAAGCCATTACTATCCCCTAATCTTAAACCAATAGCATTACTTGAGATTTCTTGAGCATTGATATTTAAAGAAAAACTGAAGAGTATCAGAACTCCTAAAATTATTTTTTTCATGTTTTTGTTTTTTGTTGATGTTATTAAAAAATTAGTACTAATCTATTAATGAATAAAAACATTAACGTTCAAAAATGTAGAGTTATTTTAAAATAGAGTAAATCACCTCGATGCAAGCATACGAGGCATTCAGAGGAATATGATTTCTAAATCGAAAACCATCCGTTTTCAAACTTTCCTCTAAAAAGCGATGCAAGCATCGGGGAATTAAACCCTAAGAGATTAAACTTGTATATATTATTACATGATTTAAGGTTTAATATGTAATATCATGCTGTATTTTTGTTATTTCTAAGAATAAAATTACATTAGCGTAAAATATATATAATGGCAGGAAATTCCTTTGGAAACATATTTAAAGTGACTACGTTTGGTGAATCTCATGGGTCAGCAATAGGAGGAATAATAGACGGTTGTCCATCAGGACTAGAGCTAGATTTAAAGGCCATTCAAAATGAAATGAATCGCCGTAAACCAGGTCAATCTGAAATAGTGACACAACGTAAAGAGCCTGATGAAGTTAAATTTTTATCAGGTATTTTTGAAGGAAAGACTACAGGAAGTTCTATTGGGTTTATTATTGAAAATGCCAATCAAAAATCTAAAGACTATTCGCATATAAAAGACGTGTATCGCCCAAGTCACGCAGATTACACATATGATCAAAAGTACGGGCATCGTGATTATAGAGGTGGGGGACGAAGTTCAGCTAGAGAAACTGCTTCAAGAGTAGTAGCAGGTGCTATTGCTAAGCAAGTTTTAAAAAATATTAAAATACACGCATTCACAGATTCTGTAGGAGATATTTCAATTGATAAACACTATCAAGATTTAGATTTTAGTAAAATAGAATCTAATGCAGTAAGGTGTCCAGATGTTGAAGTTGCTGAGCAAATGATTACTAAAATAAAAGCCATTCGTAAAGAAGGCAATACTATTGGAGGTACTGTGATGTGTGTGATACAAAATGTACCTATTGGTTTAGGAGAACCTGTATTTGATAAACTTCATGCTGAATTAGGAAAAGCTATGCTATCTATTAATGCCGTTAAAGGATTCGAATATGGTAGTGGTTTTGAGGGTTCAAAATTAAAAGGAAGTGAACATAACGATTTGTTTAATACAGACGGAACAACAAAATCAAATTTATCAGGAGGCATCCAAGGAGGGATAAGTAACGGAATGGATATTTATTTTAGAGTAGCTTTTAAACCTGTAGCTACGATAATGCAAAAACAACACACACTAAATAAAAATGGGGATATAGTAGAAATGCAAGGTAAAGGACGACATGACCCTTGTGTAGTCCCTAGAGCAGTACCCATAGTTGAAGCTATGGCAGCACTAGTGCTTGCAGATTATACTTTAATTAATAAGACAGTAAAAATATAATATATATGAAAAAACTCGCTTTACATTGGAAAATACTAATAGGAATGGCGCTCGGTATCATTTTTGGTTTTATTGCTAATCATTTTGGTTTTCAACAGCTAATAAAAGACTGGATAGCTCCTTTTGGAACTATTTTTATTAACCTTTTAAAATTGATAGCAGTACCATTAATTTTAGCATCACTTATTAAAGGTGTTTCAGAATTAGGGCATATTTCTAAAATAAAAACAATGGGCTTACGTACCATAGGTATTTATATGGGAACAACCATTATAGCCATTGTAATTGGCTTAAGTATTGTCAATATTGTACAGCCAGGTAAAGGAATGTCTCAGGATACTATTGAAAAAATAAAAATGCAATATGCAAGTTCTGATGGTGTTAAAGACAAGTTGATGAAAGCTGAAATGCAAACTGAAGCTGGCCCATTGCAAGCTTTAGTTGATATTTTTCCGAGCAATATATTTAAATCATTAGTTGATGCGAGTATGCTTCAAGTAATATTTTTTGCTTTGTTTGTGGGAATCTGTTTATTATTAATTCCTAAGAAAAAAGCAAAACCAATTTTATTTCTAAGATTTTTCAGATATGTCTGACATCACAAATTTTATTTTCATTGTGAGCCTACGGTTCAACGCAGTTCTGAAAATTTATCTACTTTGGTAGTGGCTAACTCAATTATTATATTATATATGGCTTATTAATTTATACAGGTATATGGCTGTTTTATG
>CAZECB010000061.1:0-3360 GCA_964510745.1 uncultured Flavobacteriaceae bacterium
TTGGTCCAGAAACAGCAATACTAACATCTACAAAATCATAGGTTAGCATTTCTTTTCCATCTATCATTGAGTTTACTGATGGATATAATTTTAGTGCTCGAACTACTGCTAAAGTAAAGAAACTCATAAACCCTAAACCAACACCATGTTTTGCTTTAAAAGTTTCTTTATATTCTTTACGAAGGGCAAATATAGGAGACATATCTACCTCATTAAATGTCGTTAACATTGCTGTTGTATTTTTAGCTTCTACTAAACGCTCAGCTACTTTACGACGTAACATTGACATTTTACTTTTTGAAGATCCTCTATTTCCTCCTGTTGGAGTTCCCATTGAAGGTGTCGCTTTTACAGCATCTTCTTTAGTAATTCTTCCATCAACTCCTGTTCCTGAAACATTATGAGTAGTCATTCCTTTTTCATCTAAAATCTTTTTGGCTGCTGGACTCGCTGTTCCCGTAGCATAGGTTTTATTTCCTGCAATTGGAGTTACTTTAGGTGTTTCAGTTTTTGGAGTTTCTTTTTTCTTCTCAGCTGCTGGAGCATCACTTCCTTCTGGCTTAGCTGCACTAGTATCAATTAAACATACTACTACGCCGACTTCAACTGCATCACCTTCCTCAGCTTTTAATGTAATGGTTCCGCTTGCTTCGGCAGGAAGCTCTAAAGTAGCTTTATCACTATCAACCTCTGCTATGGCTTGATCTTTCTCTACATAATCTCCGTCTTGCACTAACCATTCTGCAATTTCAACTTCTGTGATTGATTCTCCTGGTGAAGGAACTTTCATTTCTAAAATCATTATCCTATAATTTTATATTTTAATATTCTTATTTCTGTCTTTGATTATTTTTTGTGTTATCAAACACATAATCTATAACACCTTGATGTCTTCTTTTTGAACGCGTAGAACTTCCTGCTGCTGAAGCTCCATAAGCACGTCGTGTAGCCGCTCTAAATGTTTTCGCCTCTTCTAAATGCATTAACATATGACTGTAAGCTCCCATATTTCTAGGCTCCTCTTGTGCCCAAACTACATCTTTGGCATTTTTATATTTTTTAATCGCTGCTCGAATTTCATTAACAGGTAAAGGAAATAATTGTTCTATTCTTACCAATGCAATATCTTTACGTTCAAGCTTTTCTTGTTCTTCTAATAAATCATAATAAAATTTACCCGTAACAAATACCAATGTTTTTATATTTGAAGCTTTAGCATTAGTATCATATATTACAGTTTGAAAGCTTCCTTTAGCAAATTCATCTACTGTAGACACTACTTTAGGGTGACGTAATAAACTTTTAGGAGTAAAGACGATTAATGGCTTCCTAAAATTAGCTTTCATTTGTTTACGTAACAAATGAAACATATTTGCAGGTGTTGAGCAATCTGCTACAAACATATTATCTTTTGCACACAATTGTAAATAGCGCTCCATTCGACCTGATGAATGCTCGGCCCCTTGCCCTTCATAACCATGAGGTAATAACATGACTAACCCATTTTGAAGTTTCCATTTATCTTCTGCGGAAGAGATATATTGATCAAGCATAATTTGTGCTCCGTTACTAAAATCTCCAAATTGTGCTTCCCAAATGGTTAATGTTTTTGGGCTTGCCATAGCATATCCATAATCAAATCCTACTACTCCATATTCTGAAAGCAATGAATTATATATTGAAAATTGTCCTTGTGTTTCGCTTACACTATTAAGTAAAATCACTTCTTCTTCGCTATCTTCAACTTTTACAACTGCATGACGATGTGAAAATGTACCCCGCTCTACATCCTGTCCAGAAATACGAACATCATAACCTTCTTCTAGCAAGCTACCATAGGCTAAATGTTCTGCCATTGCCCAATCTAGTCTATTTTCATCAAACATTGTTTTTCGAGATTGAATCAAACGTTGAATTTTACGAATAAACTTTTTATCATCAGGTAATGTTGAAATAACATCTGTAAGTTTTGAAAGCTTGTTTTTAGAGTATGAAGTATCTACTTTTTTCATCATTTCAACTTCATCAACAAGCTTAAAATTCTGCCAAGCATCTTCCATAAATGGTGTGATGACTGTTTTATCTTGCTTTCTAGAATCTTCTAATTCTTCTTCTAGACTTGCTTTATAAGATTTTTCTAATTCTAATACATATCCTTTATCAATAATATTTTCAGAAATTAATTTTTCTGCATAAATATCTCTAGGGTTACTATGTTTTGCAATAGCTTTATATAGTAAAGGTTGGGTGAATTTTGGCTCATCTCCTTCATTATGTCCATATTTTCTATAGCCTAATAAATCAATAAATACATCACGCTTAAATTCCATTCTAAAATCTAACGCAAATAGCATAGCATGAACAACAGCTTCTGCATCATCTGCATTTACATGTAAAACTGGAGATAATGTTACTTTACCAACATCAGTACAATATGTACTTGAACGCGCGTCTAAATAATTAGTAGTAAATCCAATTTGATTATTGACAACAATATGGATTGTTCCGTTAGTTTTATATCCATCTAACTGTGCCATTTGTACAACTTCATATACTAATCCTTGTCCAGCTATAGCGGCATCTCCATGCACTACTATAGGTAGTACTTCTGAAGGATTTTCAATTTTATCTTGTTTTGCTCTTGTAATTCCTTCTACAACAGCACCTACGGTTTCTAAATGTGAAGGATTAGGAGCAATATTTAAGTTTATTTTCTTTCCTGCATCTGTCAATCGGTCACTCGTCCATCCTAAATGGTATTTTACATCACCATCAAAAATTTCCTGTTCATAATCCTTTCCATCAAATTCACTAAATATATCTTTCGCAGATTTTCCAAAAATATTAATTAGAGTATTTAAACGACCACGATGCGCCATTCCCATAACAAAATCTTTAACACCATATTCTGCTGCTTTTTCTATAACAGAATCTATTGCAGGAATTAAAGATTCTCCTCCTTCTAATGAAAATCGTTTTTGACCTACATATTTAGTATGCAAAAATGATTCAAATGATACTGCTTGACTTAATTTTGAAAGGATGTGTTTTCTTTGTTCTGTTGAAAAATTAGGCTGATTATCGTTAATATTTAACTTATTCTGAATCCATTGAATTTCTCTTGGCTCTCTGATATACATATATTCAACCCCAATAGAATCGCAGTAAATTTTTTCTAAATGCGTAATGATCTTTTGAAGTGTTTGAGACCCTATTCCTAAAATATCTCCTGCTGAAAAAACTGTATTTAAATCATTAGTTGATAAACCAAATTCTTCAATTGCTAATGATGGTTCGTATTGTCTACGTTCACGAACTGGATTTGTTCTAGTAAACAAATGTCCACGATTTCTATATCCA
>CAZECB010000061.1:3370-8787 GCA_964510745.1 uncultured Flavobacteriaceae bacterium
TTAATAACTTGAAATTCTTTTTGAACATGCTCTGGTATCTGTGTTGTTACGCCTTCAACAATTTCACCATTTACACCATAACTTTCATTTCCAAAGTCATAACCTTGAAAAAAAGCTCTCCAACTCGGCTCTACAGAATCGGGGTTTTCTAAATATTGATCGTATAGTTCTGCAAAATATGCAGTATGCGCTGCGTTTAAAAAAGAATATTTATCCATTATGATGTATAAGACGTATTCGCTTCAATATAATTTCTTCAAAAGTACAATTTTTAGTAAAATTAATTGTGATTTTGTTATATTTATAATCATAACACTTAACAAAATGAAAATTTATGCTTTCTCTAAAACTGCTCCAGACCAAATCAGCTTATTTATTTAGCTTATTTTTTCTTTTTTTAGCTTCTACAATAGCGCAAAATTTACCTCAAAATCAATCTGATAATTTTTGGAATAATGTGCGTTTTGGAGGCGGAATTGGCTTAAATGTTGGTAACGGTTTTTTTAGTGCTACTCTTGCCCCAAGCGCCATATATCAATTTAACGATCAATTTGCATTAGGTGCTGGACTTAATGGCTCTTACACCTCAAGTAGAAATGATTTTACATCTACTGTTTTAGGCGCAAGTGCAATTGCTTTTTATAATCCTATTTATGAAATACAATTATCTGTTGAATTTGAAGAATTAAATGTAAACCAACGTTTTGATGACCCACAATTTTTAGATGATAATTTTTGGTTCCCTGCATTGTATTTAGGCATTGGCTATAGTACAAATAATGTCACTTTTGGAATTCGCTATGATGTGCTTTTTGATGAAGATGAGAGTATTTTTGCGGATCCTTGGGCGCCTTTTGTAAGAGTGTATTTTTAATATTTGTTTTTATACCATACCTTTTGAAATTCACGTTTTAATATTAAAAATGTAACCTGTTCTGAGAGTTCTACTACATCACTCCCATTCAATTGTTTTATTTTATCTTCGGGAATATCTATTATATACAGTAAGTTTAAATACTCTGCGAATTTCTCTTGAATTAAACGATACACTTTTTCATGAACTAATCTTTTAAGTAATTTAGGAGTAATATCATTTTCAATACTTAAATCAATATTAGCCAATAAAAAATCTTTCTGTATCTGCCCTACTAACTTTTCATAAAGCGCTTCACTTTCAGCTTTATCAAATAATTCATTAAATGTTATCGGCAATTTCATTACACATTTCTGGTCATTAAAGATTCTCCAAATAGTTTTAAAACTACTTTTTTATCTTCTGAAATATCTATAGTTTCTAATATCGAAAATGCTTTATTAGTATAACTTTCTATTTCTTGTTGTGTTGCATTAGCTGCCCCACTTTCTTCAAAAATTTCTTTAACAATAGCTATCTTTTCCATTTGATTTTGAGGAGAAAAACTATATAAATGCTGTAATTGTGCTTTATTTTCTTCAGAAGAAAACTCTAATGCCTTAATAAATAAATAAGTTTTTTTATTCTCTATAATATCACCTCCTATTTGTTTGCCAAAAGTATCTGGATTTCCAAAAACATCTAGATAATCATCTTGTAATTGAAACGCTAAACCTAAATTTCTTCCAAACTCATAAATACCTTCTTGACATTTTTTTGGAGCTTTAGCAACTATGGCTCCCATTTGCATTGCAGCACCAACTAAAACAGCTGTTTTATAATCAATCATTTTTAAATACGAGGTTACTGAAACAGTATCCATAGTTTCAAAATCCACATCATATTGTTGACCTTCGCATACTTGTATTGCTGTTCTGCTAAATAGTTTTACTAGATCTCTAAAAACATTTTCACTATAGTTTTCAAAAAGTTGATATGCTGATATTAACATAGTATCTCCTGATAAAATACCTGTATTTACATCCCATTTTTCGTGTACTGTTTCTTTTCCTCTTCGCAAGGGTGCATAATCCATTATATCATCATGAACCAATGAAAAATTGTGAAATACTTCTACAGCTAATGCAGCATCCATTGCATCTTTATATGATCCATCAAATATATCACAAGTCATTAATGATAATACAGGGCGTAAGCGTTTCCCTCCTAACTCTAAAATATATTTTATTGGAGCATACAAATTATTAGGCTCTCCAAAAGAGGTGTATGTTTTTAAATAACTTATAAACTCTGTTTGATATGTTTTTATTGACTGCATTTTGTAAAAATAAAGTAATTCATCTCATTAAATAAATCCCCAATGCAAATATTAAGTTTTATTTATATTAAACTTTAAAAACTTTTTTTGTTTTAATAGTTTCCATTTATATATTTGTATCCAAATTATGAAAGATAAGATTATATTAAATGCTTCGGATCTATTTTTAACCTATGGGTTTAAAAGTGTGACTATGGATGATATCTCAAATAAAATGGGGATTTCAAAAAAAACCATCTATCAGCACTTTAGTAATAAAACAGATTTAGTAGAAGCCACGACAATGAGTTTATTTCAAATTATTTCAGAAGGAATAGATCATATATGTGCCTTAGAAAATTGCCCTATAGAAGAGATCTATGATATTAAGCAATTTGTAATGAAACATTTAAAAGATGAAAAATCATCACCACAATATCAGCTTCAAAAATATTACCCAGAGATATCTTCAACTTTAAAGGAAAAACAATTTAATATAATGCATGACTGTGTTATAAAAAATTTAGAAAGAGGTATTGGTTTAAATTTATATAGAAACAGTATTGATAAAGAATTTATTGCTCGAATGTACTTTAGTGGTATGAATGCTATTAAAGATAAAGATTTATTCTCAAGTGATATGTTTTCAATGAAAGCATTAATGGACAATTACTTAGAATACCATTTAAGAGGCATTAGCACTAAAAAAGGTATTGAAAAATTAAATAAAGTCATTAATAAAAAAACAAATACAAATGAAATTTAAATTAATTCTAACATTAAGTTTATTTGTTACAATTCTAGGGTTTTCTCAGGAAAGCAAACAGAGTTTCACTTTACAAGAAGCTATAAATTATGCTTTACAACATAATAAAAATGTTAAAGGTGCTCAACTAGATATTGAAGCTGCAAAGCAACAAAAATGGGAAACGACTACTATTGGGCTTCCTCAAATTAGTGCTAGTGTTAACTATCAAAATTTTATCGAACAAGGATCCGCATTTTTACCTGCAATTTTATTGTCAGATCAATTACGTGATGATTTAGGTCTAGGAATTGAAGATCAATTTCCTGCCGTTTTTGGAACAAGTCAAACTGTAAATGCTACGGCAACTTTAAATCAGTTAATTTTTGATGGATCCTATATTGTAGGGTTACAATCTGCAAAAGTATTTTTAGAAATCTCGAAAAATGCAAAAGAGAAAACTGAACTAGAAGTTAGAAAAGCAGTAATTAATGCCTATGGAAATGTATTACTTGCAGAAGAAAGCGTTTCTATTTTAGAACGCAATATTACTATTCTCAAAAAAAACTTAGAAGAAACTGCTAAAATTTATGAAAACGGATTAGAGGAAGAGGAAAGTGTTGAACAGTTACAAATTACCTTAGCTGGAGTTGAAAGTAATTTAAAAAACACATTACGTTTAAAAAACTTATCCTATCAGATGCTAAATATTACATTAGGCTTAGATGTGAAATCTGAAACAACAATTACAGATAATTTAGAAAGTCTAACTTCTCAAAATATTGTATTAAGTTTATTATCTGCAGATGAAAATGTAACAAATACAGTAGAATACAGAATCGCAGAAAATGATAAACGATCTAAAGAATTACTTTTAAAATTAGAAAAAAGTAAAGCACTACCAACACTAAGTGGGTTTGTTAATGGAGGGTATACAGGCAATAGTGAAAGTTTTACATTTTTTGATCGCTCGCAAGAATGGTTTGGCTCATCGCTTTTTGGAGTGAGTTTAAATGTTCCTATTTTTAGTTCAGGAAAACGAAGTGCTGCTACCAAACGTGCTAGAATTAATCTTAAAAAAGCAGAAGCAGATCTTAATGATACTGAGCAACAATTAAAACTGCAAATCGCTGCTGCTAAAGGTGATTATCAATTCTCTATTGAAGATTATGAAAATAAAAAACAGAACCTAAATTTAGCAGAACGTATTGAACAAAAAAATCAAACTAAATACTTTGAAGGTATTGCTTCTAGTTTTGAACTCAGGCAAGCTCAGATTCAACTATATACGTCTCAGCAAGAATTTTTACAAGCCATGCTGAATGTGATTACTAAAAAAACTGAATTAGAAACTGTACTTAATGAAATTTCTAAAAACTAATCATCAAGAAAAAACACATATAATGAAAAATAGACTATTCACATTAATTATAAGTATCGTTGTTGTTTCCTGTGGAGATAATAATACAAATACCGTTGAAGCTGCAATTGCTTCAGATAATCTTTCAAAAATCAAACAAAAAAGAGATGAAATTGTATCTCAACTACAAGAATTAGATAATAAAATTAAAGCGTTAGATACCGTTAAAAACAATCTTTTAATTACAACATTTATTGCTAAAGACACTGTGTTTAATCATTATTTAGAGCTTCAAGGAAATGTACAGACCAAACAGAATTTGGTTGTTTTTCCTGAAATGTCAGGCGTTTTAAAACGTGTTTACGTAAAGGAAGGTCAAAAAGTGACTAAAGGACAATTAATTGCTTCTGTTGACGATGGTGGATTATCACAGCAGGTCGCACAGTTACAAATTCAAGCAGATTTAGCAAAAACTACATTTGAGCGTCAAGAGCGTTTATGGAATCAAAAAATAGGAAGTGAAATACAATATCTTCAAGCAAAATCATCTTATCAATCACAACAAAAAGTAGTCGATCAATTAAAAACACAATTAGGAAGAGCTAATGTAAGGGCGCCTTTTTCTGGAATTATTGATGATGTGATTACTGAGCAAGGTGCTGTCGTTGCTCCTGGCCAATCAGAATTAGTTCGTATTGTAAACCTTAACAATATGTATATCGAAACTGACGTGCCTGAGAGCTATATAGCTGACGTCACAA
The DNA here is from genome assembly GCA_964510745.1 of uncultured Flavobacteriaceae bacterium. Lineage (GTDB taxonomy): Bacteria > Bacteroidota > Bacteroidia > Flavobacteriales > Flavobacteriaceae > AU392. Next base: position 8,408 of record CAZECB010000061.1, read on the forward strand.
AAAATAAAGAAGTACAGGTTGAATTTCCAATTTTAGGAAAAACAATGAATGCTAAAATTCGTCAAGCTGGTAATTTTATTAATCCATCCAATAGGACATTTAAAGTTGAAGTCGCTATTCCCAATAAAGATAAAACGATTAAACCTAATCTTACAGCAAAACTTAAAATTAATGATTACACTAATGAGAATGCTATACTAATCCCACAGAGTATTATTTCTGAAGATGCTAATGGCAAGCAATATATCTATATCGTTCAAGACAAAAAACCAAATAATGAAGCCCTTACAAAAAGACAATACATTAAAACGGGTAAAACGCAAGAAGATGCTATCGAAATTTTAAGTGGTATTGAAAACGGTATTGAGATCGTTAGTGAA
>CAZECB010000062.1:0-8681 GCA_964510745.1 uncultured Flavobacteriaceae bacterium
GGAATGACTCGTGAAGAGTTAATTGGTATCAATGCCGGTATTGTTAAAACAGTATCGTCTAGTTTATTAGAGCATTCTCCAAATACTATTATTATTGTGGTGAGTAATCCTATGGATACTATGACCTATTTAGTTCATAAAACTACAGGATTACCTAAAAATAGAATTATTGGTATGGGAGGTGCTTTAGATTCTGCACGTTTTAAATACAGATTGGCAGAAGCTTTAGAAGCACCAATTAGTGATATAGATGGTATGGTTATCGGTGGTCATTCTGATAAAGGTATGGTACCATTAACAGCACATGCTACTAGAAATAGTATTAAGGTATCTGAATTTTTATCTGATGATCGATTAAATCAAGTAAAAGAAGATACTAAAGTAGGTGGAGCAACACTAACTAAATTATTAGGTACCTCTGCTTGGTATGCACCAGGAGCGGCAGTAAGCGGGTTGGTTCAAGCCATTGCTTGTGATCAACAAAAAATGTTTCCTTGTTCTGCATTGTTAGAAGGAGAATATGGATTAGATGGTTTAGCAATTGGTGTACCAGTAATTTTAGGTAAAAACGGAATTGAAAAAATTGTTGAAATTGAATTAAGCGCTGCTGAAAAAACGCATATGCAAGAAAGCGCTGAAGGAGTTAAGAAAACTAACGGACTTTTAGAGTTATAATTCATTCAAAATAAATTATTACCAAGCCTCACTAATAGTATTAGTGAGGTTTTTTTATTAAAATTTATGACAACAATAAAGTAAAATCGTATACTTGTACCCCATATAAATATAAAAGTAAGATGAAAAAAATAACAGTAGTAATATTATTTTTAACCAGTATAGTCACATTTGCTCAAGAAAAATTAGAAGAAGGAAGTCTTATTTCTAAACTAACATTTTCTACAGATAATGAACAGTTAAATTCTCAATTTGAAGGATTAAGCGGAACAGAATCTATAACTTATATCAAAGGTGTGAAGTCAAGATCAGAAACCTCTAACCCTATTTCTGGTAATTCTATAACCATATCAGATTTAGATAAGAGTAAAATGCTGATGTTGTTAGATTCACCAGGAGTTGGTAAAACTTATGTAATTCAAGATCTAAAATTAGATGAAGAAACCCTAAAGAGTATTAGTGTTATTAAAAATAATGATACAAAAACTATTTTAGGTTATAAATGTGATAAGTATACAACTAAAGTAACGCTAGAAGGTGTTGAACAAGAGATTGTATTCTATACTACAGAAGAAATACCTATTCCGGTAAATCAACAAACAGTTATGTTTGGGAAAAAACTAAAAGGATTTCCAATGTTAACTATTATTAAAGTTAATCAATTTGGAACTAGTATGACTATTACTAGTGAAGTGATTAAAATAAATAGAGAACCTGTTCCTGATGATAAATTTGATATGACTGTGCCTGAAGGTTATCAGAAACTGCCAGGACAATAAAAACCAATAGTTTAAACTCAATAATTTATATAAAGACTGTAGCAATACAGTCTTTATTTTTTATATTTGCCGCATGAAAACGAAATGGTACTTAGGTGCTTTAATTATAATTCTTACTTTCTTAGGGATCTCTCAGGAACAATACTCTGTTCCAAATCAAGAAATTGTATTACAATTTATTAATGATGAGGTAAGCTCTGATGAAGCTCAAGACGCTATTGCAATTATAATAGAGCAACTAGAATCTATTGGCATCAATTATACACAAGTAAGAGATGAAGAAGGCAAACTAAAAATTACATACTATAGTGATATTGATATTGCTAGTGTCAAAAAGACACTTTCTGAAGATAATACTCTTGAATTAGATTATACGAATTATAATCAAAATGATTCAAAATCTCCAATTGATGAGAATTCAAATAGCTACCAGTTAGATGTTTATGAAATTCAAGAAGGAAATGATTTAGAATCAGATTCAAATAAATATGCTTTAGAATTTAAAACGGAAAACGATCGATTCTTCACACCTAATGTATATGTTTCTGTTGAGTTAACTCAAATTAAAGAAAAAAATAAAATTGAATACATTGCCTATAACACTTATAAAAATAGTGCAATAGCAATAGAGAATACACTACGTAAAATCCCTGAAGTTAGAGCTGGACCACTAGCCATTAAAGGGAACTCTTAATAATACAATACTTCCCACTTTAAAAATTAACGTTTTATTACTTTATTAAAACGCTATTAAATCGTATTAAATCACAAAAACATAATTGTCAAATGATGAGTAAATTATATATTTGCCCGTTTTAAAAAATTTGACTGTAAAATAAAATAATAATGGAAAATAAAGGATTAGTAAAGCTATTTGCACTACTATTTGGACTAGTAAGTATTTACCAAATAGCATTTACATTTGTAGGTAATAAAGTTGAAAATGAAGCAAAAACCTATGTGGCTTCGCAAATTCCAGATACAGAGCCTGAGTATGAGACTAAACGTAGTGCTGCACAAATTAGCTATCTGGATTCAATAAGTAAGGAAGAAGTTTATAATATTGGTATTGCTAGTTATACGTATGATGAAGTAAAAGAAAAAGCAATGAACCTTGGACTTGACCTTAAAGGGGGTATTGATGTAACTTTACAAATATCTGTAAAAGATATTTTAAAGGGATTGTCAAATAACAGTCAAGATGCTATTTTTTTACAAGCATTAGCAGATGCTGATGAATTACAAAAAAATGCACAAGAATCATATTTAGAATCTTTTTACAGAGCTTTTGATGCGATAAAAGGAGATACTAAATTAGCGTCACCAGATATTTTTGCAAACAGGGATTTAAGTGATGTTGTAACTTTTGATATGGCTGATGCTGATGTTAAAAAAGTTCTTGATGCAAAAGTAAATGAGTCTATTCAATCTGCATTTGAGGTATTACGTAAGCGTATTGATAAGTTTGGGGTAACACAACCAAATATTCAACGAGTAGGTAATTCAGGACGTATTATTGTAGAACTACCAGGAGCTAAGGATGTAGAGCGTGCAAAAAGTTTATTACAGAGTACGGCTCAATTAGAATTCTGGGATGTATATAAACCTTCTCAGTTTTCACAATTTATTCTTCAAGCAGATAATTTATTAAAAGAAGAAGCTGCTGCTAAGGAAAAAACTACTGAATCAGGTGATACTAATGAATTAGCTGAAAATACAACAGAAGAGAATCAAGATGACGCTATTAATGATTTATTAGGTGAAACAACTACAGATTCTACTTCAGTAGATACGCCTATAGTAACAAGGCCTTTAATTGGATTAATTAAAGCCGGTGGTAGAGAAGCAGGACTAGGACGTTTTGCGTTAGAGGATACTACTGCAGTAGGAAATTATTTAAGAAGACCAGAAGTAAGAGCATTATTGAGTCCAGCCTTACGTAATACAAAATTCCTTTTTGGGTTACCAGAAATAGGAGAAGATTTAAAAGGAACAGATTTAGAAGAAACAGAATTATTAGAGTTATATGCTATAAAAGGTAATAAAGAAGATGCTCCAGAATTAAGTGGAGCTGTAGTAGTATCTGCTGCTCAGTCTTATGATCTTAGAAACAAACCAACAGTAACGATGCAAATGAATGCATTAGGGGCTAAAGGTTGGGAAGAAATGACAGGGAGAGCTTTTAATCAAGATACTAATATTGCAGTAGTTTTAGATGATGTTGTCTATTCTGCACCAGGGGTAACTACTCCTGGTGGAATTTCTGGAGGAAATACAGAAATAAAAGGATCATTTACTTTAAAAGAAGCACAGGATTTAGCTGTAGTGCTAAGAGCAGGTAAATTACCAGCAAAAGCAGATATTATTAGAGCATCAGAAGTTGGTCCATCATTAGGTCAAGAAGCAATTTCTAGCGGGACAAAATCATTTATTATAGCACTAGCACTAGTATTATTATGGATGATGTTTTATTATGGTAAAGCAGGGTTATTTTCAGATATCGCCTTATTATTAAATATCTTATTGGTATTTGGTATTCTTTCAGGATTAGGAGCAGTACTTACTTTACCTGGTATTGCAGGTATTGTATTAACCATTGGTATTGCGGTAGATGCAAATGTATTAATATATGAACGTATTCGTGAAGAACTTACAAAAGGGAAAGGGCAAAAAGAAGCGATTAAAGACGGATTTAGCAATGCACTATCTTCAATTTTAGATGCCAATATTACAACGGGGTTAACAGCACTAATTTTATTCTTATTTGGTACGGGGCCAATTAAAGGATTTGCAACAACTTTATTAATAGGTATTTTAACTTCATTATTTACAGCCATCTTTATTTCACGATTATTAATTGATTGGTATGTTAATAGAGGAGGTAAATTAACCTTCTCTACAGGTTTAACTAAAGGATTGTTTAGAAATATTAATATAGAATTTTTAAAGCGTCGTAAGATTGCTTATGTCATTTCTGGGATTATTATTCTAGCAGGCTTAGGATCTTTATTTACCACAGGACTAGATCAAGGTATTGATTTTGTTGGAGGTCGAACATATACCGTACGTTTTGCTCAAGATGTAGATGCCGAAAAAGTTAAAGGCGCTGTTATAGGTGCTTTTGGTAGTGCAGAAGTAAAAACTATAGGTAGCGGAGGCAATGAGTTTAAAATATCTACTAAATATAAAGTAGATGAAAATACGGCTGAAGCTGATGAAGAAGTACAAAGTAAATTATATACATCAATTCAATCGTTTTTACCAAGTGATGTAGACTATGCTAAGTTTACAGCAGGAGAAAATAGTATTGGTAAAATGAGTTCTAATAAAGTGAGTCCAACTATTGCAGATGATATTAAAAAATCATCACTTTGGGCGGTATTAGGATCATTAATAGTCGTGTTTTTATATATTTTATTGAGATTCAAAAAATGGCAATTCTCTCTTGGTGCCGTTGCAGCTGTGTTTCACGATGTGTTAATTGTATTAGGAATCTTCTCAATTACATGGAAATTTATGCCATTTAGTATGGAAATTGATCAAGCATTTATAGCGGCAATATTAACAGTGATTGGATATTCATTAAATGATACTGTGGTAGTATTTGATAGAATTAGAGAATTCTTGAATGAACACACCTCTTGGGATTTTGGTAGAGTAGTAGACTCTGCATTAAGTAGTACATTGAGTAGAACATTAAATACCTCATTAACAACGTTAGTGGTATTATTAGCAATGTTTATTTTTGGAGCAGATTCACTTAGAGGCTTATTGTTTGCATTAATGATAGGTGTTATCGTAGGAACCTACTCATCTGTATTTATTGCAACACCAATAATGAATGATACTATTAAAAGATTAGAGAAAAAGAAAAAGTAATTTAGTTTGCTTTTAACCATAAAAAAACCTCTTCTGATAAGAAGAGGTTTTTTGTTACTATATGTTTTTGATTTACTTTCTTGAAATAATTGATGCTGATAAATTTATTTAAGAATTAAAGCAACCTATAAAAAAGGTTTCTTTATAACTTTTTTAGCCTTATAAACAAACATAAAATAAAGACCTATTAAAATAAAAGGAATACTAAGGGCTTGCCCCGTATTTAAACCTAAAATCCAATCATCACGACCAACAACTTGTTCAACTTTAAATTGTTCAACAAAGAGACGAACACTCCATAGCAACACTAAAAAGAGTCCAAATAGAAACCCTGTTCGTTGTCTCATATCTGTTTTCCAATACGTGAAATAAATAATAAGAAATACAAATACATAACCAAAGGCTTCATATAATTGTCCAGGATGCCTTGGAATTATATCGTGTTTTTTAAAAACAATTGCCCATGGTAAATCTTCGCTGGCTGCTTTACCTATCATTTCAGAATTAAAAAAATTACCTATTCTAACAAAAATAGCACCTAATGATACGGATACAACAACACGATCTAAAATCCAGAGAATAGATTTTTTAAGTATTTTTTTATTATAAATATACATAGAGATGATCATCCCGATAGCGGCACCATGACTCGCTAGTCCTTGAAATCCTGTAAACTCAAAACCACCTTTAAATTTAAATGGTAAAAAGATGCTAAAGAAGTCTTCACGAATTAATTCAGGTTGATAAAAAATAACATGACCTAATCGAGCACCAAGCATAATACCTACAACAGCATAAATAAATAATGAATCTAATTTTTCATTGCTTTGCTCTTCTCGTAGATATATTTTTTTGGTGATATACCAGCCTAGAATAAAGGCTACCATCCACATTAAACTGTAATAATGGATTTTAAAATCACCATAAATTTGAATGCCTTCAGAAGCAGGATCCCAAACGATTTGTAAAGCAAGAAACATACATTATAATTTTATCCTGTAAAGATATAGAATTGAAATGGATTAACTAAAACTTGAATTGATGAAAGGGTTGTTTTTTGATGTCTTTTATCGGTAATAGAGTCATAACCTTTACCTCCCCAAGGTAACAGAGCGCTTAGAAAATGTACAGTGTACATTTTTAGTGAATGAGCGAGCTAGTGCGGAGGGAAATTTTTAATTGTCATCCGTTTTATCAGGAACAGGATCATAACCTTTACCTCCCCATGGGTGACAACTAAAAATCCGTTTTACAGCTAACCATCCACCTTTAAAAAGCCCATACTTTTTTAATGCTTCAAGTGTATAATGAGAGCATGTAGGTTGAAACCTACATGTGGCTGGTGTTAATGGAGAAATTAACGTTTGGTATATTTTTACTAGAAAAATAAATGGCGCTATGAGGATTTTTTTTATACTAATTCTCTAAAAATTTAATTGGTAGTAAAAGACGTACTGTCTTTTCCATCTTTTAACTGAATGCCAATAGCTAAAAGTTCATCTCTTATTTTATCAGACAATACAAAATCTTTATTTGCTCTAGCTTCAGCACGAAGTTTTATAAGTACTCCAACAGTATCTCCTAACTTGTCTGAATTATTGGTGCTTTTAGATGTATTTATAAGGCCTAGAATATCAAAAACAAACGCATGTATAGTTGCTGTTAGTATACTTAAATCAGTTTTAGTAATCGTTGCTTTTCCGTCTTTTATTTGATTGATATATTTTACCGCGCTAAATAATTCTGCAATTAAAATAGGCGTATTAAAATCATCATTCATGGCATTATAGCAACCTGTTGTCCATGTTTTTAAATCAAAACCAGTAGTAGTGTCAGATGTTAATAGCTTTTCTAATACGTCAATAGCTTCCATGAGTTTATTAAATCCTTTTTCAGCAGCTAATAAACCAGCATCAGTTAAGTCTAAAATACTTTTATATGAGGCTTGCATGATAAAAAAACGAATTACGCCAGGACTATAGGCTTTAGACATAATCTTGTTCTTCCCAGAAAGTAACTCTGCAGGATTTATAATATTCCCTGTAGATTTAGACATGCGTTGCCCGTTAAGTTCAAGCATATTGGCGTGCATCCAAAAGTTTACCGGCGCTTTCCCTTTTGCAGCCTGATTTTGAGCGATTTCACATTCGTGATGCGGGAATTTTAAATCCATTCCGCCACCATGAATATCAAATTGTTCACCTAGATATTTAGTACTCATTGCAGTACACTCCAAATGCCAGCCAGGGAAACCGTCACTCCAAGGTGATGGCCATCTCATGATATGAGTGGGTTCAGCTTTTTTCCAAAGCGCAAAATCTTGTGGGTTTTTCTTTTCGCTTTGCCCGTCTAATGCACGCGTGTTATGAATTAAGTCTTCTAACTTTCGTTTACTCAAAATACCGTAATCCTTTGTTTCGTTGTATTTGAGTACATCAAAATATACAGAGCCATTCGTGACATAAGCAAATCCATTATCAATAATAGTACTTATTAATTCAATCTGCTCAATAATATGACCTGTTGCAGTAGGTTCAATGCTTGGCGATAAAAAATTAAATGTATTGAGAATATTATGAAAATCTACAGTGTAGCGTTGTACAATCTCCATCGGTTCAATTTGCTCTAATCTGGCTTTTTTAGTGATTTTATCTTCTCCAACATCAGCATCATTTTCTAAATGCCCAGCATCTGTAATGTTTCTTACATAACGTACTTTAAAACCAAGATGCTTAAAATACCTAAAAATCATATCAAAAGACATAAATGTTCTTACATTTCCTAAATGCACATTGCTATACACAGTTGGTCCGCATACATACATACCTATATACCCTTCGTTTATAGGTTTAAAAACCTCTTTTTTTCCACTTAAAGAGTTATATATTTTAAGTTCTTGATCTTTATAAGTTGGCATTCGTTAAATTGTAAGTTTTGATAAAATGAAACTGATTTTAGAATGTAGTATCTAGTTTTATGTAATCTAAAAGCTCTTTTCTTACCATTGGATCTTTAAATTTACCCCCAAATTCACTAGTTACAGTACTACTTTCAATATCTCTGATACCTCTTGAGTTTACGCATAAATGTTTAGCGTCTATAATACAAGCAACATCTTTTGTGTTTAAAACATTTTGAAGTTCTTTAACAACTTGAATGGTTAAGCGCTCTTGTACTTGAGGGCGTTTTGCAAAATGATCTACAATACGATTCATTTTAGAAAGACCTACAACGGTTCCGTTAGAAATATAAGCCACATGTGCTCTTCCTACAATTGGTAATAAGTGATGTTCACATGTAGAGTAAACTGTAATATTTTTTTCTACAAGCATTTCACCATATTTGTAT
>CAZECB010000063.1:0-8666 GCA_964510745.1 uncultured Flavobacteriaceae bacterium
ATACCTAAGGTAAAAGCTATAAGTCCAACACGTAAATTATTAATAGTAATGCCTATAAAACTCCCCCAATTGCTTCCACTTTTATATACCGCTACGGGATCACCAGCCTCAATGTTAGCAATAGTTTGATTGACATAGTTATCTCCTAAAATAGAACGAACAAAACCACCATCATTGGCTGCAGAAATAGTGCCCACAAATGTAAAAAGTACAAAAATTGTAAAAGCTGCATAAATGTATTTTCGGTATTCGTAGGTTAATAAAGGAACTTCAGTTTTCCAAAAACTAATGATTCTGTATTTGTCTTCACGTTTGGTTTTGTAAATTTTTTGAAATGCTTTAGCTGCCAATTGATTTAAATACGTAATAACCTTACTTTTTGGGTAGTAGGTTTGCGCATAAGCTAAATCATTAATTAAATTAGTGTATTGAGAAGCCAATTCATCAGGATCTTTAAAGTCATTATTAAAAACAGCCTTTTCTAAACTCAACCATTTTTCTTTATTTTGCTTAATAAATGCAACTTCTCTCATATATTTGATAAATATAAAAAAGAAAATGTCAGAGTTACAAATTAACACCACCCAAAATGTAAAAATAAGTTTTGAAGCTTCAAATTTAGGTGAACGCTTAGGTGCTTTTTTTATAGATATGATTATTATTATAATATATTATTCGCTAGTGGTTAGTAAGTATGGCTTTTATGAAGAGTTAGATCAGTGGTCTAATATCGCTATACGTTCTTTATTATGGCTTCCTATTTTTTTCTATTCTGTTGTTCAAGAAATTATATTAGAAGGACAAACGATTGGCAAGCGTATTTTAAAAATTAAAGTGGTAAAAATAGATGGTTATCAAGCTTCATTTACAGATTACCTAGTGCGATGGTTTTTTAGAATACCAGATGTGTATCTTTTAGGATTAGGTTTTTTTATTTTGGCTTTTAGCAAAAAAACACAACGTTTAGGAGATATGGCAGCAGGAACAGCAGTAATTACATTAAGAGATAGAGTGACCATAAAAAATACAATTTTAGAAAACCTTAAAGAAGATTATAAACCTACATACCCAACGGTGATACGCTTATCTGATAATGATGCTAGAATTATAAAAGAAACATTTATTACAGCAAGAAAAACAAAAGATTATCAAACACTTATAAAATTGAGAAGTAGAATATTAGAAGTCACAGAAATTAAAGGGACTAAAGATAATAATGATCTTAAATTTATTGATACTGTTTTAAAAGATTATAATTACTACACACAAAATATGTAAATAGGCAACTAAATTTTGAGGAATCAAAAATTGTATTAATTGCTTAATTTGACCTGATTTAAGAGTATTAAAATAACCAATTTATGTTTTATACCATTGATATATTAGGAACTGTAGCGTTTGCAATCTCAGGTGCTTTGATTGCGATGCAAAAGAAAATGGACCCGTTTGGCATTTTAATTATTGCATTTGTTACCGCTATTGGTGGCGGTACTTTAAGAGATATCCTTATTGGTGAAACTCCAGTGAATTGGATGAAAGATATTACATTTACTTATATTATTCTGGCATCAACGGTGTTGGCAATTGTTTTTAGAAGTAAGATTAATTATTTAAGAACGTCTTTATTTTTATTTGATACTATCGGTATTGGGTTATATACTGTTATTGGAGTAGAGAAGGGGTTGAATGCTGGGTTAAATCCTATTGTATGTATTGCTTTGGGTACCATTTCAGCATGTTTTGGTGGTGTGATTAGAGATATACTGTGTAATGAAATCCCTATTGTTTTTAGAAAAGAAGTCTATGCTACGGCTTGTATTTTAGGAGGTGCTATGTATTTTGTATTACGTTATTTTCCGATACCAAGTGATTTTGTATTTATTATAGCTGGACTTATTGTTATTATCATACGCTTACTTGTTGTGAAATTTAAAATTAGTTTACCCAGCTTATATAAAAACTAAAAGCCACCTCAGTGAGATAGCTTTTTTAATATTGTTTTTATAACGATTAGTGATTAATTAGGAACAGGAAAACCTCTATCTTTCATTAATGCTTCAATTTTAGCATCACGCCCTCTAAATAAGCGATATGCTTCCGCAGGATCTATAGCATTTCGTGGTGCAAATAAATACTTTACTAATTTATCAGCAACATCTTTATCATAAAACCCATCAGGTGCTTCTTTAAATGCTTCAGCAGCATCAGAAGTGAGTACGTCAGCCCACATATACCCATAATAAGCAGTAGCATAACCTTCTCCAGAAAACACATGACTAAAATGTGGTGTACGGTGGCGCATAACTAACTCTTTTGGCATATTGAGCTCTGCTAGTGTTTTCTTTTCAAAAGCATCAACATCTATATTGGTAGGGTCTGCCAAATGAAATTTCATATCCATTAAAGCTGATGCCAAATATTCTGTTGTGGCAAAACCTTGATTAAAAGTTGCAGCATTTTTAATTTTAGTAACTAACTCTTTTGGAATTACCTCTCCTGTTTTGTTATGTATTAAAAATTGATTAATCACTTCATCAGTAGATAACCAACGTTCTAGTAATTGTGATTGAAACTCTGTGTAATCACGAACCCCACCATTTAATGTTGGATATTTTATGTTAGCCGAAAAGAAATGTAATGCATGTCCAAATTCATGAAAAAACGTACTGGCATCATCCCAAGAGACTAAAACGGCTTCTCCTGGAGCTGGTTTTACAAAATTGGAGTTGTTTGATGCTAATACAGTTTTCTTACCATCAAAAGTAGTATGACTTCTATAAGTAGTAGCCCAAGCGCCAGAACGCTTTCCTGTTCTTGCATAGGGGTCTAAATACCAAAGCCCAATGTGTTCTTCTGAATCTTTGTCAGTAACTTCCCATACGTTTACATCTTCATGAAACACAGGAACACTTCCTTCAGGTACAGGTTTAAAATCAAAATTAAATAAGCGTTCTGCTACATAAAACATGGCTTCAGTTAACTTGTTTAATTGTAAATACTGTTTTACTTCATCAGAATCTAAATCGTATTTTTTTTGACGCACTTTTTCGGCATAATAACGGTAATCCCAAGGTTCAATAGTGATATTATCACGATTAGCATTAGCTACGGCTTGCATATCTGCTACTTCCTCTTTAACGCGACCAATAGCAGCAGGCCATACCGCATTCATAAGTTCTAAAGCATTTTCTGGGGTTTTTGCCATGCGATCTTGTAAGCGCCACTCAGCATAATTATTATGCCCTAATAAACCAACACGCTCTTTACGTAATCTTAAAATTTCAGCAATAATAGTATTATTATCATAGTCATCACCATTGTCCGCTCTTGAATAATAATTAGTCCATACTTGTTTACGTAAGGCTCTTTCTGTTGAATAGGTTAAAAAAGGATCCATAGAAGAGCGTGTGTTGGTTACGGCATATTTTCCTTCTTGTCCTTTATCTTTAGCTATTTTAGCTGCAGATTTAACATAAGATTCAGGCAACCCATTTAATTGATCTTTAGTAAGATAGGTAACATAGTTTTCTTCATCATGAAGCACGTTATTTGCAAAATTTGTATATAGGGTAGATAGCTCTTTATTTATAGCTGCATAACGTGATTTTTTTTCAGAATCTAATTCAGCTCCATTTAAAGTTAACCCATTATAAATAAGTTCAACAACACGTTGTTGGTCTGCTTCTAAAGGATTTTTTTGAGCATTATCATAAACCGTTTTAATACGTTTGAAAAGCGCTTCATTTTGAGATATTTTAGAATTGAAATCAGATAACTTAGGTGCTAGCTCTCCTTGAATTTTCCTGAATTCAGGACTATTTTTATTACTTCCTAAAATACCATAGTAGGTAAACGCACGATTTAATTCAGCACCAGCACGTTCCATTTCTTCGATAGTATTTTCAAAAGTAGGCGCTTCTGTATTACTAATAATTTTGTCAATATCAGCTAAGTTTAATGCCATTCCTTCTTCCATAGCACTCATAACATCAGCGACGTCCATTTTATCAAAAGCAGGTATACCACCATAAGGACCAGTCCATTCTTGTAATAAAATATTGGCTGTCACTACTTCTTTTTCTTCGGTGTTGTCTTTACAACTTGTAAAAACAATTAATAGGGGTAAACAAATAAATTGTATTTGCTTTATTACTGTTGTTTTCATAATATTTTGGTGTTTAATTATTCAATAATTCGTACAGTTTTAATATAAACATTTTGTAATGGCCACTCAGAGCCATCCGTTTTTTGCGATGCAATTTTATCAACTACATTCATTCCCTTAATTACTTTTCCAAAGGCAGTGAAATTACCATCTAAGTGATAGGCACCAGTTGGGCTTTGAACAATAAAAAATTGATATGGAGAAGCTAATTTATAAGGATTATCTACATCGCTACTTGGCATAGATACAATACCTCTGTGATGTTTAAATCCATGTTTTGTGTCTGTAGGTAAAAGATATTTCCCTATGCTTCTCCTTCGTTTTGCAATTCTAGTTTCATCACTATTACCACCTTGAATAATAAAATTATTGACAATACGGTAAAACTGAGTGTTATCAAAATAATGTTGTTTTGTTAAAAAAATAAAATTAGAACGATGGTAACGTGTTTCGTTAAATAAAAGAATATCAATATCTCCAAAAACAGTAGAAATTCTAACTTTATTTTCTTTATGTATTTTACTATATTCTAAAAAGAAAGGAATAACATTATCATCATTTAATACGGGATATTCTCTTTTGGGTATGGCTATAGAATCTTTCTTTTTTTCTTTAACTTTAGTCGATTCTATGGGTGTATTAATAGTTGTGTTTTTTTGTTTAGATTGTTTACCTTCACAAGCTATAAATACTATACATAAACACAATAGTAATAAAATTCTCATACGTGTATTTCGATAATTTTTTATGTCGAATAATTAAATATCTATTTACTATTATTAGTGTAAGATAAGATTTGCAAATTAATCATTATATGGAATTTAAAAAATTTCTCGAACGTATTTCAGAGAATAAAAATATATCATTACCAGGAGAAACCTCTCAATTTAAAATGTCTCCACCGTTTCGACAGAAACTATTGACAGAACAAAAAGATAACATAAAGAAAGCAAAACGTGCAGGTGTGATTGCTTTGTTTTATCCAAATACTGAAGGAAATACAACTTTAGTTTTAATTTTAAGAAAAACATATAAAGGGGTTCATTCGGCACAAATAGCATTTCCAGGAGGGAAATTTGAAATTGCAGATAAAACTCTGGATATTACTGCAATACGTGAAACTTATGAAGAGGTTGGAGTTCCAAAAGATCAAATAGAAATTATTACACCAATGACACAAGTGTATATTCCACCAAGTAATTTTTACGTACAGCCATTTCTAGCAGTATCAAGGCATACCCCAGATTTTATAAAACAGGATGATGAGGTGGAACAGATTATAGAAGTAGCATTAAATTCTCTTTTAAATGAAGATAATATTGCTTTAAAAGCAGTTATGACTTCTTATAATACAGCTATTGAAGTTCCTACTATTACTTTAAATGGACACATAGTTTGGGGTGCTACTGCAATGATGCTAAGTGAAATAAAGGACTTGTTAAAACAAGTGTTATAAACTATTAGTTTTATTACATTTGTGTTTACTAATTAATAAAATGTAACGCTCATTTATGGGATTATTTAAGAAAAATCCTTTTGGACATATTCTTTTTTTGAAAAAATGGCTTATTCGTATTTTAGGGGGACTAACACATAGACGTTTTAGAGGCTTTAATGAACTACAAATTGAAGGCTCTGAGATTATTAAAGATTTACCTGATACTAATGTGCTTTTTATATCTAATCATCAAACATATTTTGCAGATGTAGTAAGCATGTTTCATGTGTTTAATGCGAGTTTGAGTGGGCGAGTAGATTCTATAAAAAATGTTGGGTACTTATGGAACCCAAAATTGAACCTTTATTATGTAGCTGCCAAAGAAACGATGAAATCTGGTCTCTTACCCAAAATACTAGCTTATGTAGGCGCTATTAGTATTGAACGTACATGGCGTTCTGAAGGTAAAGACGTGAATCGTCAAGTAAAAATGAGTGATATTTCTAGTATTGGGAAAGCTCTAGATGATGGGTGGGTGATTACATTTCCACAAGGAACAACAACACCTTTTAAACCTATTCGTAAAGGAACAGCACATATTATAAAGCGCTATAAGCCTATAGTTGTACCTATTGTTATTGATGGATTTAGACGTTCTTTTGATAAGAAAGGATTGCGTGTCAAAAAGAAAAACATATTACAATCAATGGAAATTAAAGCACCTTTAGAAATTGATTATGATAATGAAAGTATTGACCAAATTGTGGAAAAGATAGAATATGCTATTGAGCAGCATCCTTCATTTTTAAAGGTAATTTCTGAAAAAGACCTGTTAGAACAAGAAGAACTTAATAAACAGCGCGAATGGTAAGTATACTTATATTTCTAATTTTTTGAGCTCTTTATAATTGTTATTTAATTTTTTTAAAAGTAGCCCATAGATTAACCAATATACTAATATTAGTATGCCTAAACATATAGCTAAAACTAATACAATTACTATAAAAGAAATTGCATAGAATTTAAAGATTTCTCCATCTGCTGCTGCATTGCTAACATCACCAATAAAAGCAGGATTAGTTTGAAATTCTGTTGATAATACATAAATAACACTAATAACCATTAAAATAATATTAAAACCCACATATTGCTTTACAGTACGTCGTGTTTTTAAAATATTTTCCATTAGCTTTTTTGAACTATCTATTACAGATATAGATCTGTATGATCTAAATAGTAAATAGACAAAAAGAATAATAATTAATGTACTAAATATAGTAATAGTGAGGCCAAAACCTTTACTAATATCAACAGGATTAATTTGACTACTTGAATCTTTTTTTGGTAAGAAAAAAGGAATAATATTTATAAATACCCATAAAATCAATTCAGCAATACTTATGTAGAGTAAAATTTTCACAATTGAAGATGATTTTTTCAATAGCATTGGAAAAATATCTTTTTGTGTTAGCTTGGGATAATCTTTATTATCCTTTTGCCAATCTTTTTTTAATAATTCTAATTCATCCATAGCATTACGGATTTAAAATGGTTCTTAACTTTTTTTTCACCCGATTCATTTTCACTCTTGCATTAACCTCACTAATTCCCATTGTTTCACTGATTTCTTTATAATTTTTGTCTTCTAAATACAAAAAGACAAGTGCTTTTTCGATATCATTTAATTGATGAACCGCTTTATATAATAATTTTAATTGCTGTTCTTCAGTTTCATCATAATCTTCTGCCTTTATTTTAAATTGTACCAAATCAAATTCTTGCGTTTTTATTCTTCGCTTAGATTTTCGATAGAGTGTAATTGCTGTGTTTAACCCAACACGATACATCCAAGTGCTAAATTTAGCATCCCCACGAAACTTTGGGTATGCTTTCCAAAGTTGTATGGTTATTTCTTGAAATAGATCATTGTGTGCATCATAACTATTAGTGTATAGGCGGCAAACCTTATGCACAATATTTTGATGCTTCTCAAGCAATCTTACAAAATTATGTTCTAATTCTTGGTTCAATAGTATCAGTTAGTTATTTATAAGTAGTTGTAAATATAATTATGTTACAGATATTTTAAGAAAATTTAAATATAGTATTTCATTAAATACTATTAGTAAGTTTTCAATTCGTCTCTAACTTTCTACAGTTCAGTTAAGATTAGTTTTTAAAGTGAGTGTTATGCAACAAATTTGCAATATCAATCAAAAATCAAATAACACTATATTATGAAACATTTTTTATCAATTATCATTTTTTTATTATTATTAAATGTAAATGCTCAAATTACTATTAATGGTAAAGTTATAGATGCAAAAGGCCTTCCCATTATAGGCGTTAATATATATTTAGAAGGAACTTATGATGGTACTACAAGTAATGAAAAAGGTGCTTTTAGTTTTAAAACTCCTGAAGAAGGAGAGCACATATTAATAGCTTCATTTTTATCTTATGAAACCTTTAAATTAAAAAAAGAGGTTTCTATAATGAAAGACCTTGTTATTAAACTTAGAGAAGATGTAGGTACTCTAGATGCTGTAGTATTATCTGCAGGTACTTTTGAAGCTGGAGATAATAGTAAAATAAATGTATTAAAACCTCTAGATGTAGTTACTACTGCTAGTGCATTAGGTGATTTTGTTGGTGCATTACAAACCCTACCAGGCACAGCTACTGTTGCAGAAGATGGGCGTTTATTTGTTAGGGGAGGAGAAGCAGACGAGACTCAAATATTTATTGATGGCATTCGTGTATTTACACCTTTTACTCCAACAACTAACGATACACCAACTAGAGGCCGGTATTCTCCATTTTTATTTGATGGAATTACCTTTTCTACAGGTGGATATTCAGCAGAATATGGACAAGCACTATCTAGTGTTTTATTATTAAATACTATTAATGAACCTGATCAAGATAAAACAGATATAGGTATTATGAGTGTTGGTGGTAATTTAGGTCATACTAAAAAATGGGAGAAAAGTTCTTTAAGCGTAAATACCTGAGTTCGATTAATAAAAAGCGAGTTGGTTAGTTTTAATGGTTTGATATTTG
>CAZECB010000064.1:0-8605 GCA_964510745.1 uncultured Flavobacteriaceae bacterium
ATATTGATCCATTAATGGAATTTAAACCGCCGTTTATTGATGTAACTTACCATCGTGAAGAGTATGTGTTTAAAGAAATGGAAGATGGATTGCTTAAAAAACAAGTGGTTCGAAAACGCCCCGGAACAGTTGGAATTTGTGCAGCTATCCAAAATAAATATCAGGTAGATGCGATTCCGCATATTTTGTGTGGTGGATTTACAAAAGAGGATACAGAGAACTTTTTGATAGATCTTAATTTTTTAGGAATTGATAATGTAATGGCATTACGCGGTGATGCTGTAAAAAGTGAAACTTATTTTAGGTCAGAAAAAGAAGGTCATAATTATGCTACGGAATTAGTAAATCAAATACAAGATTTAAATAATGGTGTGTATTTAGACGAAGATTTACAAAATACATTTAAAACGGATTTTTGTATTGGAGTTGCTGCATATCCTGAAAAACATATGGAAGCGCCAAGTTTAGATAGTGATATCCATTTTTTAAAGAAAAAAATAAAAAAAGGCGCTACCTATATTGTGACACAAATGTTTTTTGATAATCAGAAATATTTTGAGTTTGTAGAAAAATGTAGAAAAGAAGGGATTACAGTTCCTATTATTCCAGGTCTAAAACCAATAGCTACTAAAAAGCAGTTAAATTTAATTCCACATCGTTTTCACGTGGATTTGCCAGAGGCATTAATATCAGAAGTTATTAAATGTAAAGATAATACACAAGTTCGTGAGGTAGGTATAGAGTGGTGTATCAATCAATCTAAAGAATTACAGAAAGCTGGAGTCTCAGTTTTGCATTATTACTCTATGGGAAAAAGTGATAATATTAAAACTATAGCTTCTGAAATATTTTAATTATCATTAGTGATAATACTGAAAATTGATAGTATTTTTGCAAAATAGAAATTAGACTGAATTAAAGAATTACACTAATTAAGAAAATGAAAATATCAACATTAGCAAACGGATTAAAAGGATCTCCAATTATAGCAATTGCTGCTGAGGTTAATGCTTTAAAAGCAAAAGGAGAAGTAATTTATAATCAAACTATTGGTGATTTTGATCCTTCAGAGTTTCCAATTCCAGAAGCATTAAAACAAGAAATTATATCATCGTATCAAAATGATGAAACCAATTACCCTGCATCAAATGGTGTTGTTGAATTAAGAGAAAGCGTATCTAAATATGTGTTTAAAAACTTAGAATTAGATTATTCTGCAGATGAAATTTTAATTTCAGGAGGTGCTCGACCATTAATTTATGCGTTGTATCAAACCGTTTTAGATATTGATGATACGGTATTGTATCCAGCACCATCATGGAGTAATAAAGCGTTTGTGTATTTGGCAAGAAATAAGTCTGTAATTATTGAAACGACTCCTGAAAATAAGTTTATGCCGACGGCAGAAGATATTAAACTACATATTCAAGAGGTGAGTTTAATAGCGCTGTGTTCGCCTTTAAATCCTACAGGAACAACATTTAATAAAGAGACACTAATTGAAATATCTCAATTAGTGGTTACAGAGAATAAGCGACGGGAACAAGAAGGTATAAAACCTGTTTATGTATTATATGATCAAGTATATTGGCAATTAACTTATGGGGAAGTGAAGCATTATAACCCGGTAAGTTTAGTTCCAGAAATGCGTAACTATACTATTTTTGCAGATGCTATTTCTAAAGCGTTTGCTGGAACAGGAGTAAGAGTAGGTTGGGCGTTTGGACCTAAACCAATTATGGATAAAATGAAAGCGTTGTTGAGTTTAATTGGAGCTTGGGCGCCTAAACCAGAACAGATGGCAACGGCTAGATATTTAGAACAATCAAATGTGGTTAAAGACTATTTAGAGCATATTAAAAGTGAATTGAGTTTTCGATTAAATCATTTTTATGATGGCTTTATAGCTTTAAAAACAAAAGGATTTCCTGTCAATGCTATAGAGCCAGAAGCTGCGTTGTATTTAACAGTTCAATTTGATTTAATTGGGAAGATTACTGAAAGTGATGAGGTATTAAATTCAATAAAAGATATCACAGCGTATTTACTTAAAGATGCAAAGTTAGCTTTAGTACCATTTTCAGCATTTGGGGCGCCTGAAACATCTAATTGGTTTCGTTTATCTGTAGGAACTGCTAAAAAAGAAGATATTTCAACTATTTTTAAGTTGTTAGAAAACGCATTAGATAAGTTAAAATAATAAAGAGTTAAGAGCTGTTTTAAATATTCTTCTATTTTTGTGTTATATGCCAACAAATTTATGAAAGAGCTTTTAGCTTGTATTATCTCTTTTTTTAGTATCTTCTTATTTTCTCAAGAAAAGCAAAACACATCCTATATTGATGTTAATTATTTTAAGGGAAATATTGCCTTACATAATAATGATATTCTTCGATTAATTACAGGAAGACCAGAGGGGTTTATTTTAAGTTGGAACAAGAAAACCTTCGGGCATCAATCTTGGGAGCAAGATTATAATTATCCAGACTATGGGATTTCATTTACCTACCAAGATTTTAAAAATCCAGTTTTAGGAGTTAACTATGGAATACATGCACATTATAATTTCTACTTTTTAAAACGTAATTTAGTATTTAGATTAGGGCAAGGAATTGCATATGCTACTAATCCGTTTGATAAAATTGATAACCCTAGAAATATCGCTTTTGGATCAGATATTTTAAGTAGTACTTATGTACTGTTAAATTATAAAAAAGAACGTATTTTTGATAAGTTTGGTTTACAAGCAGGATTAGCATTAACACACAATTCTAATGGAAGTGTTAGAGCTCCAAATACAAGTATTAATACAATTGCACTTAATGTTGGTGTTACTTATAATATAGATGAAGGCGATATAGAATACATTAAAAAAGATAAGCCTAAAGAAAGATATAAACAAGATCTAAAATATAATATCGCATTTAGAAGTGGAATTAATCAAAGTGATGTTATAGGTACGAATCAATTTCCGTTTTATATTTTTTCAGGATATGTAGATAAACGATTAACTCGAAAAAGTGCCATTCAATTAGGAACAGAAGTATTTTTTTCAAATTTTTTAAAAGAGTTAATAGAATTTGAAAGCATTGCATTTCCAGATAGAAATTTAGATCCCAATACAGATTATAAACGTGTTGGAGTTTTTGCTGGACATGAATTATTTATTAATAAATTATCTGTTGTTACTCAATTAGGGTATTACGTGTATTGGCCTTTTGAGTTTGAAACAAGAACTTATTTTAGAGTAGGATTAAAGCGTTATTTTGGAGATAAGTGGTTTGGTGCAGTAACCTTAAGGTCTCACGGAGCCAATGCTGAAGCTATAGAGTTTGGAGTTGGAATTAGACTATAAATTAAATAAAAAAAATAATTACATATCTCTTTTTGATTTTTGTTTTTGCTTGTGATAGTGAAGATGCTGGTGACTGTTTTCAAACAGCAGGGTCTATAATTCAGCAAAACATACAAGGTATATCAGAATTTAACAGAATTCTGGTGAATAGAGATGTAGAATTAATTTTAACAGAAAGCTCTCTTTTTGAGGTCATTATTGAAACAGGTGAAAACCTTTTGAATGATATTGAGGTTATGGTCATTGATGGGCAGTTACAACTCTCAGATAATAACACGTGTAATTTTGTTAGAGATTTTGGAATCACTAAAGTGTTTGTAACAGCACCAAATATCACAGAAATAAGAAGTTCTACTCAGTTTGATATTTCTTCAAATGGAGTTTTAAATTATGAAAACTTAACGTTGCTATCTGAAGATTTTAATGCTCCAGATACATTTAATGTAGGAGATTTTAGGCTTCAAATTAATTCTGATAGATTAAATGTGATTTCAAATGGGTTCTCTTTTTTCTTTATTGAAGGCAATGTAAATGATTTGAATATTAATTTTGCAGCTGGTTTAAGTCGTTTTGAAGGCAGAGATTTAATTGCTGAAAATGTAACCGTATTTCATAGAGGTGAAAATGATATTGTTGTAAATCCACAACAATCTTTAGCTGGTAGGTTAGTGAGTACAGGTAATTTATTAGCTATCAGTAAACCAGATATTGTTGAAGTAGAACAATTATTTAGTGGACGCCTTATTTTTGAAAATTAATCTGACGTTAATTCTCTAAACAAACTTTCTAAGCTTGCATTTTTTTGATTTAACTGAAGTATTTTTAAATTGTTATCATGAGCAAAGTCAAATACATGAGAACGCATATCTTCAGAGGTTGAAAACATAATCTCGTAAACAAAGTTATGTGTATTTTTTACAGCTTTAACCTTTGGAAGTTTTAATAAAAAAGCATCTTCAACACGATAGTCAAATTCAACTACTACTATTTGCTCATTGTCATTGCCTTCTCTTAGTTCTTGAAGTTTCTTATCTGCAACAATTTCACCTTTATTGATAATAATAACACGATTACACATAGCCTCGACTTCTTGCATGATATGAGTTGATAAAAAAACTGTTTTTTCTTTGCCTATACTTTTAATAAGTTCTCTTATATCAATCAATTGATTTGGGTCTAATCCTGTAGTTGGCTCATCTAAAATCAAAACCTCTGGGTCATGTAATAAAGCATTTGCTAACCCTACACGTTGACGATAACCTTTAGAGAGTTGATCTATTTTTTTATGTGCTTCAGGAGTTAATCCCGTTTGCTCTATAACCTCATTAATGCGTGTTTTGCTTACATGATGTGTATTTGCATTAAAGGTCAAATATTCTCTAACATACATATCTAAGTATAATGGATTGTGTTCTGGAAGATAACCTACGCTTTTTTGCACATCTTGAGAATCGTTTTCAATATTGAAATTATTCACTTTAGCAATACCTTCATCTGCATTGATATACGTAGTTAAAATCTTCATCATTGTAGATTTTCCTGCGCCATTAGGGCCTAAAAAACCAACAACCTCTGGCCTCTCTACTTTAAAAGAAACATTGTTTAACGCTTTTTGACTACCATATAACTTTGTGATATTCTCTACTTCAATAGACATAAATAAGACTTGTTTCCGTAAAAATAAGTATTTAAAGAACACATTTTATTAAAAAATGTTTTATTCATTTTATTTTTTAAAAATATTAATTACTTTCGTAAGATAATTATGAAACAATCAGTAAACTATACATATAACAATTGGTACTACTTCTTTTTTGAAAAAAGATTCGAGACCTTATATGTGTAATTTTTTTAAAACATATATGTATTAAAAGTCTCGATAATATTATCGAGACTTTTTTTTGTATTCATTTTAAAAATGTAAAACAATGATTCAACCAGCTAATAGATTACATACGATTGAGGAATATTACTTTTCAAAAAAAATAAGAGAAGTCAATATTTTAAAAACAAGTGGTAAACCAATAATTAATTTAGGTATAGGTAGTCCTGATTTACAGCCACCTCATAAAGTAATAGCTACAATTAAGGAAAGTTTACATGATGCTACGGCTCATAAATACCAAAGTTATCAAGGACTTTTAGAGTTGAGAGAAGCTATGATGGAATTTTATAAACATAAATTCCAAGTATATTTAAATCCAAAAACAGAAGTGCTGCCTTTAATAGGAAGTAAGGAAGGAATCATGCATATCTCAATGGCGTATTTAAATGAAGGTGATGAAGTATTAATTCCAAATCCAGGGTATCCAACATATGAATCTGTAACAAAACTCTTAGGTGCAAAGCCTGTATTTTATGAGTTAGATTCAGAGCATCAATGGTTGCCAGATTTAGAGCTTTTAGAAAAAACAGATTTAAGTAATGTGAAAATCATGTGGATTAATTACCCACATATGCCAACAGGAGCACAGACTACTTATGAGTTTTTTGAGAAATTAATTGCATTTGCAAAACGGAATGATATTTTAATTGTAAATGACAATCCTTATAGTTTTGTGTTAAATGATTCGCCGTTAAGTATTTTGAAAATTAAAGATGCTAAAGATGTGTGTTTAGAATTAAACTCGTTGAGTAAAACCTTTAATATGGCAGGTTGGCGTGTAGGTATGGTTTTAGGAAATGAAGTACATATTGCTAATATTTTAAAAGTTAAAAGTAATATGGATTCAGGAATTTTTTATGGTATTCAAAAAGGTGCTATTGAAGCATTAAAATGTTCAGACTTTTGGTATTTGAGTTTAAATAATGTGTATGAGCAACGTAGAAAATTAATATGGAAATTAGCAGATGCCTTAAACTGTACGTATGATAAAGATACTTCAGGATTATTCGTTTGGGCTAAACTTCCAGAGTTTTTTGAATCCGAAAGCTATATAGATTTAATTCTTAAAAACTATAATATATTTATAGCCCCTGGAAATGTGTTTGGTAGCAAAGGTGAAGGGTATATACGATTTTCTTTATGTGCATCACTAGAAGACATAGAAGAAGCCATCTCAAGAATCCCGTAATGAAAAAGATATATGTAATAGGTGTCGGATTAATCGGCGGAAGCTTTGCCTTAGGAATTAAAAAAATATATGACGAAGCTATAATCTATGGTATTGATGAGAATGACGAACATTTAGATGAAGCGATGTCATTAAAAGTAATTGATGAAAAAACAAGCTTTGATGATATTAAAAATGCAGATTTAGTAGTTTTAGCAATCCCTGTAGATGCTTCAGTAAACCTAGTGTCGTCTATTTTAGATCTCGTGCCAGATGCAGGACTAGTAATTGATGTAGGCTCTACAAAAGTAGATATTTGTAATGTGATTAAAACCCACCCTAAACGAAGAAACTTTTTAGCAACACATCCTATTTCTGGAACAGAATTTTCTGGACCAAGTGCAGCAATAGATAATTTATTTGAAGGAAAAACTAATATTATTTGCGAAGTTGAAGAAACTACTTTTAAATTACAAGAAAAGGCATTAAAACTATTTCAATATTTAGGAATGCGTATTCGTTATATGAATGCTGAAGCACATGATAAGCATATTGCTTATGTATCACATTTATCACATATTAGTTCATTTATGTTAGGCAAAACAGTCATTGAAAAAGCAAAAAATGAACGTGATATTTTTGATATGGCTGGAAGTGGATTTGAGTCTACAGTTAGGCTAGCTAAAAGTCCTCCAGAGATGTGGGCGCCAATTTTTGAGCAAAATAAAACAAATGTTATTGAAACTTTAGAGGAGTATATTAATAATTTAACTGCTTTTAAAGATTTAATGAAACAAAATGATTTTGAGTCAATTAAAACTGAAATGAAATCAACCAACCATATAAAACAAATTTTAAAAGGAATTGTATAAAGTAAGTGAGTAAAAAAAGTTATTAAAAGTTAATTTAGCCGACTATAAAACTCAATTGCTTAATATATATTGAAAGCAAAGTAAAATGGAAAACAAAAAAGAATTAGGGACTTGGTTAAATAACTTCGAATTGGTTCATCCCTTAGTTATAGCTGGTCCTTGTAGTGCAGAGACAGAAGCTCAGGTACTGAAAATAGCGCACCAACTTAAAGATACTGACGCTACTGTATTACGTGCAGGAATATGGAAACCAAGAACACGTCCAGGTAATTTTGAAGGCGTGGGCGCTTTGGGATTAAAATGGCTACAGAAAGCTAAAGAAGAAACAGGAATGTTAACAACTACCGAAGTTGCCAATGCAAATCACGTAGAATTAGCATTACAACATGATATTGATATTTTATGGATAGGTGCGCGTACTACCGTGAGTCCATTTATAGTTCAAGAAATAGCAGATGCGCTTAAAGGAACTGATAAAACGGTATTAATTAAAAATCCAGTTAATCCAGATTTATCATTATGGTTAGGTGCCGTTGAACGTTTTTATACCGCCGATGTTAAAAATTTAGGAGTTATTCATAGAGGATTTTCTACTTATGAAAAAACAAGATATCGTAATAACCCAGAGTGGCAAATAGCTATCGATTTGCAAAATCGTTTTCCAGATCTACCTCTTATTTTAGATCCATCACATATTGCAGGACGACGAGATATTATTTTTGATTTATGCCAAACTGCATTAGACCTTAATTACGATGGGTTAATGGTGGAGACACACTATGATCCAGATAATGCTTGGAGTGATGCAGCGCAACAAATTACTCCAGAAACTTTAATTAAGTTTATGATTGATTTAAAAATTAGAAAGATAACAGATGATGAAATTGAATTTAAAAATAAACTGAATACATTACGTACTCAAATTGATGTAATTGATCATCAACTCATAGAAACTTTAGGCAAACGTATGAAAGTTGCTGATGATATAGGGCGCCTTAAAAAGACAAAAAATGTAGCTGTTTTACAAGTAAAACGATGGAATGAAATTCTTGGAAAAATGATTCTTCAAGGCGAAGATAAAAATTTAAGCGAAGAGTTTATTCTTAGAGTGTTTAAAGCAATACATCAAGAGTCTATTAATCATCAGGAGAAGATTATAAAAGGATAGAATCACTACTATTTATAATAGTGATTCTATAGTTAAATAAAATTTGGTTTATTACTTAGTAGTGTCTAAATCTGAATTGACATCAATCACGTCAGATATTAATAAACCATTTTCTGTATAGCCCTCAATAAAGAGCTTGAATTTGGAATAAGCTTCA
>CAZECB010000065.1:0-8534 GCA_964510745.1 uncultured Flavobacteriaceae bacterium
TTCTTTTCTATAATAATATCTTTATATAACAAAGAACTCTATATTGAAAATACGTTAAAGAGTGTATTGAATCAAGATTTTAAAAATTTTGAAATCATTGTAGTGAATGATGGCTCTACTGATACTAGCATAGATAAAATAAAATCTATTAAAAGTTCTAAATTTAAAATTTATAATACTGATAACAATGGAGTTTCACATGCCAGAAACTACGGCATAAGTCTTGCTAAAGGACGTTATATAGCTCTTTTAGACGCTGATGATTATTGGCACAATAATCATTTAACAGAATTAAACACAACAATAAAAAAATTTCCTGAAGCCGGCATATTTTGCAATAATTATGAAATATATTATAGAAGGGATTTTATAAAACCAGCTCAGTTTAGTTTTAGCTATTCTACTCATCCAATACTTATAAATGATTATTTTAAATGTAGTAGAATAAATTCTGTGATTTGGACATCGTCTGCTTGCTTTTCAAAAAACTCATTTGAAACTATAGGGAAATTTAAAACAAACTTAAGAACTGGTCAAGATATTGATTTATGGATTAGATATGCATTACAACATGAAGTTGCTTTTAATCCAAAAATTACTATGAGATATAGAAATTATGATAAATCTAGCCTCTCAAAAAGTAATTTTAATGATGACAGATATTTACTTATAAGTTCATTTAATGAACAAGCCAAAACAAATAATTCATTAAAAGCTTATTTAGACCTAAACCGATATGCTTTAGCAATTCGTTGTCTAATAAATAATGAAGTAGAGCTATATAATATATTAAAAAAAGAAATTGACTACAATAACATTAATAATAAGCAAAAAATAATATTGTTCTCGCCAAAGTTTATTTTAAAAATACTAAAGAAATTTCAATCATTTTTAATCTCTAACCAAGTTTATTTAAATGCTTATAGATGATAAAAATGTTTTATAGTCTCTAATATAATCTGCTTCTTCATACTCACCCGAAGTTAAAACTAAACACACAGAACCTGCTGAAAAATTCTCAAGTTCACGCCATGTTGCTCTAGGTATTAATAAGCCCTTATCTGGTTTATTAAGCATGATCTTATCTTTTGTTATACCATTATCTAAAATCACTTCAAAACTCCCACTTAATGCTACTAAAAATTCTAGTTGCTTTATATGCGCATGTCCTCCTCTATAAGCATCACTAGGAATATCAAATAAATAATACACACGTTTAATATCAAATGGAATCACATCTTTTTCAATTACTGCTAAATTACCCCTTCCTTTTTCATCTATAATTTTGGGAATGTCAATTATTTTATATGTCATTAATTATCGTATTTCTAAACCTTGTTTTAATAATAATTTATATGCTTTTATGCCTTTTAAGCCTACCGTAAATGCTGATGGTATTTTAATAAGTTTTACATCTTGATCTTTAAACATTAAAAATAGATGCTTACACAACCGTAAGTAACTTAACTCTTTTGAATATTTATAAAAAAAAGCACCTCTAGCATATAAGTTTTTATAACTAGCAACTGCTTTTCCAGAACTAAAGTAGTCATGTTGTAAAATTATTTTAGGTTCAAAATAAATACTTAGTTTTTTATTAAGCGCATTTCTTAAAAAAATATATTCATCTGCAGTGGGAAACTTGGCGCCAAGTCCAAAATGGTCATTAAACTTAATATCATTCTCTTTTATCTTTTTTAATCGAAAAGCAATTCCAACTGAATTTACTGTATTTAATGTGTGCTTATCATGAATATTAATGTCTGGGTAGTTTTTAAAAAGTCTCCCTTTCTCATCTTCAATTTGGAATGTTATAATATCTGCTTTTTCATTCTCAAAAAATGCTTCAAAAATTATAGTTTTAAAATACTTTTTATATTTAACATCATCATCGACTAGCAGGCAAACTTCTTTTTGTGCATTCTGTATTGCTAGATTTCTACTTTTAGACAATCCTTTTTCAAAAGAATTGATGACACGAATATTAGGGTAACCTGAAGTAAGTAATTTATTTTCTGTAGTCTGATTAATAATTAGAATACTATAATTTAAAAAATTGTCTTCAGGAAATAAATTTGACAAAAAAGATAATGATGTTCTATTCATTGTAGAAAGAAGTAACTCTAATTCTTTATTTTTTTCATCTGTGTTTATCATTAAAAATTATCTTTGAAACAAATGTATAAAATATAAATGAAGATTTTATTAATTGGCGAGTATAGCAGGTTGCATAATTCTCTAAAAGAAGGGCTATTAAAATTACAACATGATATCTTATTAATCGGTACTGGAGACGGGTTTAAAAACTATCCAGTAGATATTACTATAAAATCTACATTAATTAATAAACCTATATTAACATTTATTAATAAGGGATTATATAAAGTATTTAATTTAGATTTATTAAAACTTGAAGTTGCGTATAAATTTTACAAGTTATTACCTCAATTAAAAACTTTTGATGTTGTACAATTAATTAATGAGAATAGTCTTAAAACTTATCCTAAATTAGAAGTATGGCTATTAAAAAAACTACAAAAACAAAATAATAAATTGTTTCTTTTATCTAGCGGTACAGATTATATAAGTGTCAATTATGCTAATAATAAAGGTTTCAAATATTCTATTTTAACTCCTTTTCATAAAAATAAAAATCTCAAGAAAGTATATAATCCTATTTTAAAATATATAACTAAACCATACTATAAACTCCATCAGTTTTTATATAACACTGTAAATGGTATTATTGCTTCAGATTTAGACTATCATATTCCTTTAAAAAATAAAAGTAAGTATCTAGGTTTAGTTCAAAACCCTATTAATATTGATTTATTACATTTTCAACCTTTAAAAATCTCTGAAAAAGTGGTGATTTTTCATGGTATCAATTCTATGAATTATATAAAAAAAGGAAATAATTATTTTGAAAATGCATTAAAAATTATTCAAGAAAAACATCCGAAAAAAGTAAAAATAATCACTTCTAGGGATACACCATATAAAGAGTATATTGACAAATACAATCAATGCCATATTCTACTAGATCAAGTTTTTAGTTATGATCAAGGTTATAATGCACTTGAAGCTATGGCAAAAGGTAAAGTAGTTTTTACTGGGGCAGAACAAGAATGGCTGAAATATTATAATATAGAAGAAAAAACAATTGCTATTAATGCATTACCAAATGTTAAGACTATTGTAAAAGACTTAGAATGGTTGATTTTAAACCCTAATAAAATCATAGAAATCTCCAAAAATGCAAGACGTTTTATTGAAAAAGAACATCACTATATAAAAATAGCAGGAAAATATATTGAAATTTGGAATAATAATTAGGTAATAGTTTTGATAATTTCGGCTGGTATACCTCCAACCACACAATTATTTTTAAAGCTTTTTGTAACTATTGACCCTGATGCTATAACACAATTATCTCCGATTTCAACACCTTTTAATATACTTACATTATTACCTATAAACACATTATTACCTATAATCACTTCTTTTGGATATGGATCTGTTTCTTTTCTATTGTCTGGATTTAGATCATGAAAATTACTATCAACAATACTACAATTATACCCTATAAAAACCTCATTTTTAATAGTAACTTCTTTCTCTGCAACAATTGAAAATGAATTATTGATATGAATATTGTTTCCCAATGTAATATTAGACTCTAAATGTCTCGCTTCAATATAAGCATATGTATTTAAAAACAGTGGTGAATTTACAACTCCAATATTTATATTTTTACCAAATAATATCCTTCCTTTACCTCTAATAGCAATAGGTTGATACGCTTTATATTTGCCTTTTATTCTATTATTAGAATAAAGGATGTATTTAAATTTCTTAAAAAGAATAGATAATTTAATGAATATCATTTTTCGTTCTCTAGGTTAATTTCTTCTTCATCTGGTAATACTCCAAAAAGAGAGCTGCTAAATATCAACAATATAACTCCAAAATGCAATACGTAAGTAGTAAAGTGTGCTATAGTAGCTCCTTTAACTCCATAAATATCAATAAAATAAATACTTGTCAAATATAATATAATTACAAAAAAGCCTTCTATAATTATATAATGCCAAAACATTCTTTTTGCTAAAAATTGATAAGCAATTACTATAGATAGTACTTTAACAAAATCTCCCATGAGCTGCCATAAAAACAGATCTTCAACAGGTTTAAATTCACTAGAGAAAACTATTGGTACTATAATTTTTCTTAGAAAATAGATAACAATTAATCCTAATCCAAAAATTGGCATTATGGTTTTATAAAAATTAAATACTTCTTTTCTAAACTCTTTTTTACTATCTATTTCTGAAAAACGAGGTAAAATATAGAGTGTCATTAATGAACTTATAAATAACAAGTAATATTTAGATATTCTAGTCATTCCTTCCCAAAACCCAGCTTCTTTTGCGCCTACATTATCTATAATATAAGATCGGATTGCTATAATAACAATTGGCAATACAACTGCAGAAAACAATGCCATAATTGAATATGAACTCATTTTTTTCACCATTCCATAACTAATACTTTTCAATTTAATTAATGGAAATAAACTTCTACGATTTAAAATACTAACTAATGTAATAAGAACTATAATTGATTCTACTATAACTACAGAAACTAATGCTCCGTCTAAGCGTTGTTGGTAAATTAATATCAGTGTAATACATAACCCGAAAATTTGACCTATTATATTAAGAACTATAAGGTTTTTAAATTTTGAAAACCCATTCAATATTGAGTATATAAAAATATTTAAAGAATAGAAAGGAATAGCTATTGCCATCATTTTAATGATATAAGCATAATCATTACCTTCATAAAAAATGAGGTTACTAATGTATTCTGCATTAAAAAAACAGAGTAGTGATATCAATACTGTAGAAATCAATCCTAAATAAAAAACAGTAGATAATATATTACCTAACTTTACTACATTATTTTTATATTCTGAAATATATTTTACAGCTCCATTATAAAATCCTAATACAGAAAAAGATTGTACGGAACTTAAAAAATTACGTAAATTTCCAATAACTGCTAATCCTTCAGCTCCAATAAAAATTGCAATGGCCTTAGATGTTAGAAAACCTGCTATAATTTTAGTTACTACAGAAACAGAATTTAGTGATGCAATTTTCACTAAAACATTATCATTTATGTATTTAAATATCTGTTTCAATTAATAAGCGTTTATATAATTTATAATTTTATTTATATCTTTTAAAAGTATTGTTGGATGTATTGGTAAACTCACAATAGTTTTATGAATTTTTTCTGTTATAGGTAAAAAATCATTTTTATAATCAACTAATGCTTCTTGTTTATGTGGAGGTATTGGGTAATGAATCGCTGCCTCTACACCTTTCAAATTTAAATAGTTAATAAAATTTTCTCTATTATCAACCCTTATTACAAATTGATGAAATACATGATCTTTATTCCCTGAAAAATAGGGTAGCTCAATTTTATTATTTTTAATATTATGAAGATATGCTTTTGCAACAAGCTCTCGTTTTAAATTATCTTCATCTAAAACTTTTAATTTAATATTTAAAAACAGTGCTTGAATCTCATCTAACCTAGAATTAACACCTATAATATCATTTATATTTTTTGAAGAAGTTCCGTAATTTCTAAGTTTTAATATTACTGAAGCTAAATCATCATCATTAGTTGTCACTGCTCCAGCATCTCCTAAAGCACCTAAGTTTTTAGTTGGATAAAAACTAAACCCTGCAGCATTACCTAAATTACCTGCTTTAATTTTAGTTTCATTCTCTGCACCATGAGCTTGTGCTGCATCTTCAATAACGATTAGTTCGTTGGCTTTTGAGATTTCTATAATAGAATTCATATCAGCTAATTGTCCATATAAATGAACTACTAATAGTGCTTTTACGTGTTTAGTTATAGATTTTTTAATTCCTTCAGAAGATATATTAAATGTATGCCTATTAGGTTCAACAAGAACAGGTTTTAAGCCTGAATTGATAATTGCTAAAATAGATGCGATATATGTATTAGCTGGCACTAAAACTTCATCTCCTTTTTTTAGCTTTCCTAAATGAATGTATCCTTTAAAAATTAAAGTTAATGCATCTAATCCGTTAGCTACTCCAATACAGTATTTTGTACCACAGTATGAAGCAAAATTAGTTTCAAAATTAGATACATGCTTTCCTAAAATATAAGTTTCAGAATTTAAAAATGCGCGATATTCATCTTCAAATTGTTTCTGAAAACGTAAATTTACTTGCTTTAAATTCAAAAATGGTATCATAATAATATTGAATTTAACTTAGCAAATTGTTTTGTTTCAACTTCATAAAAATCTTGAGTAATAGTTCTTGCTCCAAAACCTTCTTTCCAGTACTGAAGTCCTTTATTAATATTCTTGCCTTGATTTTCGTTAGAAATACCAAAATCAAAATACTTTTTATGTGGAAAAATTTCTTTTATTAAAAAAGAATGTAACCTATCTAGGCTTCCTAATGTATTTTTACCTTGATTTGAAGATATATATTGTGAATGTGCTACTGTATGAGTTTCAAAAATAGTAGTCCCTGCAATAATTTCATTTTTATAGTATACATTAAACTGTCTTATTTGATTAGGGAAACGCGCTTTTAACAAGCTAATTTCTTCTAAGGTGTGTACAGGTTTAGCTTGATGTTTTTGTTTTAAATTAGGAATAAGGATTGTATTCCAAAATGTATCAAAAGTAGATACTTCTTTGATCTCTAAATTGTGTTTTTCTGAACGTTTAACACCTTGAATTCTATCTTTTGAAAAAGACACACTTGCATTTAAATCTAGAACAGAAAGTGTATCTCTTCTTATTAATTTCGCGTCTAATACAAACATGAGGTACTTCATCTCATCACTAGAGTTTTGATGATAAATTGAAGGGGTTTCTTTTAATTGTAATTCATCATAACCTTTCAAGTTAAAAGTCTCTAAAAGCATTTTAAAACTTTCTATAACATCTTTTAATTTAGATTTATTATTCAGTAACAATCCACCATAGGTTAAACCTTGATGTGAATAGATTTTATTATCAATTTTATTAGCTGGAAATAAAGCTATTAACTCTCCATTTTTAAAAATCAAAAATGATGCATCTTCAAATTTATCTTGATGATACTCCA
The DNA here is from genome assembly GCA_964510745.1 of uncultured Flavobacteriaceae bacterium. GTDB lineage: Bacteria > Bacteroidota > Bacteroidia > Flavobacteriales > Flavobacteriaceae > AU392. Next base: position 7,176 of record CAZECB010000065.1, read on the forward strand.
TGAAATCTCTAAAAAACAGAAATGTAGCATTTTTAGAATTGCCTACAAATGCATCCCAAATAGGTTGGTGTTTGGCTGTATATTCTTCTATTAAAAAGATATTTATAGTACTTACGTGTTAGCCCGTGAATGTACTAATTTTTCTTTATAAATAAGTAATATAAATTAATACAGATAATAGCAGGATTTATATTGATTATAAGGTAAGATATACTTAGCAAATATTATAAACAACAAATATCATTCAACCTATAGAATTAATATTCTAGCATAATATCTTTAATCATAAAAGGCACTGAAACATGGACATAGATAAATAACCAATCCAGTCAACAAATGAAATATCTAGTATAATGCTCAAAAAGTACTAAATAATTTTATTTCTCTTGCGCTCTACCTCTGTTAAATAAACTTTACGTAATCTTAAAAAGTTAGGGGTCACCTCAACATACTCATCTTTTTGAATATATTCTAAAGCTTCTTCTAAAGAAAACTTGATCGCAGGAACAATCTTTGCTTTATCATCTGCACCAGATGACCTGACATTACTCAACTTTTTAGTTTTAGTAATATTAATAGTCATATCATCACCACGAGAGTTTTCACCAATTACTTGGCCTTCATAAATATCTTCCCCTGGATCTACAAAAAACTTTCCTCTATCTTGTAATTTATCAATAGAGTAAGGAATAGCTGTTCCTTTTTCCATAGATACTAAAGATCCATTTTGACGCTCGGGAATACCTCCCTTTAAAGGTTGGTACTCTTTAAAGCGATGTGCCATAATAGCTTCTCCTGCAGTAGCTGTTAATAATTGATTACGTAACCCAATAATTCCACGAGAAGGAACAATGAATTCACAAACCATACGCTCTCCTTTAGCTTCCATACTTAGCATTTCACCTTTACGCATAGTTACCATTTCAATAGCTTTACCAGAAACATGTTCTGGTAAATCAATAGTCATCTCTTCAACAGGTTCACATTTAACGCCATCAATTTCTTTTATGATTACTTGTGGTTGACCAATTTGAAGTTCATAGCCTTCCCTACGCATAGTTTCTATTAAAACCGATAAGTGTAATACACCACGACCAAATACCATAAATTTATCTGCACTTCCAGTTTCTTCAACACGAAGCGCTAAATTTTTCTCCAACTCCTTAGTTAAACGATCTTTAATATGCCTAGAGGTTACAAATTTACCGTCTTTACCAAAGAAAGGTGAATCATTGATAGTAAATAACATGCTCATTGTAGGCTCATCAATAGCAATGGTTTTGAGGCCCTCAGGAGTTTCAAAATCAGCAACTGTATCTCCAATTTCAAATCCTTCTAAACCAACAATAGCACAAATAT
>CAZECB010000066.1:0-8529 GCA_964510745.1 uncultured Flavobacteriaceae bacterium
TATTAATTAAGAAATTAGTTCTTGTAAAACCAGTAGTTGTGTTTATACCAAACTTAAGATTATCTGTTGCTATAACATTTAAGTTAACACGAGCATTTAGTCTTTGAATATCAGAACCTATAACTGTACCTTCTTGCTCAAAATAATTTAAAGATGTGAAAAAAGTTGTATTCTCACTACCTCCAACAGCACTTAACTCATGACTTTGAGTAATACCTGTTCTAAAAACCTCATCATTCAAATCACCTGGATTTAATGCTGCTGCTGCTGCCTGTTGAGCAATGTCTTCATCAGTTAAAGCATTATTACCTAATGTTCTTTGTAATTCTAAAAATTGTGTAGGGTTAAGAACTTCAAAATTTTGATCAGGAACTTCTGAAATACCTACTTGTGATCTATAAGTAAATCTTGTTTTTTGTCCAATGTCACCTTGCTTACTAGTAATAACAATAACTCCAGCTGCAGCTCTAGATCCATAAAGTGAAGATGCTTGAGCATCTTTTAAAACTGAAACACTATCGAAATCATTTGGGTTAAAAGTTGTAAAATCGAAATTATCGATTGGTATTCCATCAAGTACTACTAATGGCTGAGTATTTCCATTAATTGACACGGTACCTCTAATACGGATTCTAGCTTGTGATCCTGGTTGTCCATTACCTGAACGTATTTCTAATCCTGGAGCTCTACCTTGAAGAATTTGTTCAAATGAAGCTATAGGAACTTGTTCTAAATCTTTAGATTCAACTGTAGAAATTGATCCAATAACTTTAGCTTTAGATTTTGATGAATATCCTGTAACTACAACTTCATCTAGTGCAGCTGCATCTGGATCCATAACGACATTTGCAACATCTGCAGTTCCAACTACAACTTCAACGGTTGTTAACCCAACAAATGAAAACACTAATGTTTCACCTACACTTGCTTTAAGTGAGTATCCTCCATTAAAGTCAGTTTGTTGCCCTCTTTGTGTTCCTTTTACAATAACACTTGCTCCTGCTACAGGCAATCCATCTTCAGATGCAGTAACTATACCAGTAATTGTCTTCTCTTGCGCGAAAGAGAATTGCATTATTAACGCCATAAATATCGTTAACAATGATGATAATTTTAATTTCATAAAATAATTATTTGAATTAGTCTGTGACAAACATCTTAATAATAAATTAAATTAGCAAAATATTAACTAAAAAAAATCCGTTAAAAATGCATTTTTTATGCAAAAAACTTAAAATAATGTTAAATACTCAATTTATAATGAAAGGTAAATCTTACTAATGTTAAAATTAAAATATTCAAAACATTATTTAGAATGTGGTACAGATGAAGCTGGTAGAGGTTGTTTAGCTGGTCCTGTTACGGCTGCTGCAGTTATACTTCCAAACAATTTCACTAACACCATATTAAATGATTCCAAACAACTCTCTCATATGAAAAGAGAGTTGTTAAAGCCCATAATAGAATCTGAAGCTGTTTCTTTTAGTGTTTCTCATGTTTATCAAGAAGAAATAGATATTGTAAATATACTCAACGCTTCTATTTTAGCCATGCATAAATCTATTGACCAATTAAATATAACACCTGAATTTATAATTGTGGATGGTAATAAGTTCAAATCATATAAAAATATTCCTCACGAAACTATTATAAAGGGAGATGGAAAATTTTTAAGCATTGCAGCGGCTTCTGTTTTAGCAAAAACATATAGAGACAACTATATGAATAAAATACATGAGGAATTCCCCATGTATAATTGGAAACAAAACAAAGGGTACCCAACAAAAGAGCATCGTGAAGCTATCAGGCAATTTGGAATTACCAAATATCATCGTAAATCATTTAAGTTACTTCCTGAACAATATACTTTTGAATTTTAATGATACCTTTGCTATTGATTATTGTAACCTCCCTCAAATGAAACAGTTTTTATTATTTTTTACAATTATTACAGTATATAGTTGTAATTCTTCAAAAGATAACAAAACAAAACCTGAGCATTATATTCCTGAAACATCTCAACTCATTTTAAAAGTCAATAGTTTTGAGAGTTTGAAAAACGATGTTGAAAACAATTCATTTTTACAATCTTTATCTGACTCTAAATTCTATTCTAACTTAACAACAGTAATTCATAGTTTGGATTCGCTAGTTTTAAATCCGAATTTTATTTGTTTTGAAAAAGATTCTATCAATACTTATTATTCAATTATAGGAAAACTTAAAGATTCAATTAAGACATCAAGAATACAAGATCATTTATACCACACTATAAAAGATAGTATTTTTATTATTTCAAATTCAAAAACAACTATTGAAAAATTTCAACCTTATAAAAATTCAAGGTTTGAAAAATTTATTGAAATTGCTAATACAGATAGTTCACTTTCAGTTTTTCTATCCAATGAAACTACAAATGATTTTGGGCAATCTTTAATTAATAGTTCTATTAACGGTTTTTCAGATTGGACAACTTTAGAAACTAAATTATTTCCTAATGGTATTGAATTTAGCGGTATTGCTTTTAATACAGATTTTATACCTAACTTATTATCTGTTTTCCAAAATACGATTCCGCAAGAAAATACCATTCAACAAATTACTCCTTTAACTAGTGATGGTTTTTTAAGTGTAACTTTTGAAGATTTTCAAAATCTTAATAAAAATTTAAATATTTATAATGAAGTTAAAACTGATTCTATAACAGAGACTAGCATATTTGAAACTATACATGAAATTGGGGAAATTTATTTAGATGACACTCCTGTTGTCATTTTAAAATCTATTGATGCAGAAACTACAAAAGATGCACTATTAGATTCTCAAAGTGTAAGTTCGACATTTCGAAATGTTTCTATTTTCAATTTTAACAACAACAATTTATTTCACAATACATTTAAACCTTTATTATCAAATGCTCCAGTTTCTAAATATATTATACTAGGTGATTTTTTTGCATTTTCAAATTCTACAACTAACTTAAAACAATTAATCACTAATTATCAAAATGGGACTGTTTTATCAACATCTAATACATTTAAAACTAATTCCAAAGCTCTTAGTGATGAAGCATCCTTGCTAATTGTTGCAAATTCAAAACAATTAAAACAAATATCTGAAGCTCTGTTTAATGATACTTTTAAAATTTCTGCATTTAAAAATTACCCTTTAAGTACATTTCAATTTATAAGTGATAATGGGTTTACACATGTCAACGGAATTATTAAAAAAGAAACACAAAAAACACTTCAAAAAGGCATTACTGAAGTTTTTAATATTTCAATAGATAACGATATTTTGATGGCGCCTCATTTTGTCACCAACCATCGTACAAAAGAAAAGGAAATCGTTGTTCAAGATATTAATAACTATTTGCATTTAATTTCTAACAACGGAAGCGTACTCTGGAAAAAACAGCTCAATGGCCCTATTTTAGGAAAAATACAGCAAGTTGATCTATACAACAACAGGCGCTTACAATTAGCATTTGCAACACCAAATCGGGTATACATTATTGATAGAAATGGTAAAGACGTCACACCTTTTCCGTTGCAATTTAACAATGCTATCACACAACCACTTTCTATTTTTGATTATGATAACAAGAAGAGTTATCGTTTTTTAATCACACAGGACAATGTATTAATCATGTATGATAAAAATGGTAAAACAGTAGATGGTTTCAATTATCAAAAAACAAATACTATAAAAACACAACCCAAACACTTTAGAATTAGTGGAAAGGATTATATTGTTTTTGCTGTTGGTGTTACCATGAAAATTTTAAATCGACAAGGGAAAAATAGAATTACGGTTAAAGATGCTATCAATTTTTCTGAAAATTCTATTTTTAATTATAAAAACAAATTTACTACAACATCAAATAATGGTGAATTAATTCAAGTCAATTTAAATGGCGTTACAAGTAAACAAAATTTAAAGCTAGAAACTGTTCATAAATTAGAAACTACTAATAAAACATTAGTCACTTTATCTGATAATATTCTGACCATAAAACAAAAATCTATTGAGCTAGATTTTGGAAGTTATACACGCCCAAAAATATTTTATTTAAAAGATAAAATTTATGTGGCAATTACAGATTTACAAACTCAAAAAGTGTTACTTTTTGATAGTCAAACAAACTTATTAACTAACTTTCCTGTATATGGAAATTCAAACATAGATTTAGCAAATATAGATCGTGATAGTCAATTAGAATTTGTAGTAAAAGGAGATACTAATTCTATCATTCTTTACAAAAAAAATTAAGTCATAAAAACGGCTTTTAATTTTCTGTTTTATTCTTTCAATTTTAGTACTATTGTAATATTCAATTCATACAAAATACAACGATGATAAATCGAAATAAAGCTTCCATTTCAAAATTTATAATTCATAAAGTTGGTAATAAATTTAATGACACAAAAAATGCATTTTCAAAGCAATTAGTAAATTTTGATGAAGCTAGTTATGAACTTATGTTACCTTTTTTATTACGTCCATTTCCAACTGTAGTTCAAAGTTACAGGTTTAACCATCATTCTGACGTTAGTCTCAATGAAATCAATAACTACAGTTCACAAATATTTAACGATGATGATAGTTTTATTGAGGTTTCAAAACATATTGTCACACATTTATATGAGCAATCAAACTCCTCTCAAATAAAAACTGGCGATGTATTAATTGCACTTTTTGAAGGTATTGAATTTAATGAAATTACAACCAATGCTATCGGTATTTTTAAAATTGAAAATCGTTCAAATTTCTTTCAAACCTATCTAGAGAATAAGAGTTATGATGTATTAGTTCAAAAAGGAATTAGTTCCAGGAAAGTAGATAAAGGATGTTTGATTTTAAATCAATCTGACACTGAAGGGAAAATCATTTTAAGTGTAGATAATAATAGTTATGATGCACAATATTGGATTAATAATTTTTTGAATATTAAGTATGCTGATGATGCCAATCAGCATACTCAAAATTACATTGAATTATGCAAAGAATTCTCTACTGAAGTTATTAAACACAATTATGGTGCGCAAGAGCAAAATGCGTTTTTAGCTAAAACCGTAGATTTCTTCAAAGAACATGAGATGATAAACGTTGAAAACTTTAAAGAGGATGTTTTTGAAGATGATAAACACAAAAGTTTATTTGACGATTATAAGAAGGAATTTGAAGGTGATAAAAATATATTAATTAGAAATCAATTTGATGTATCTGAACGTGTTTTAAACAAAGAAAAAAGAAAGATTAAAACTGAAATAAAACTAGATACGAACATTCAAATAAAGTTAGATATTGATGCTCCAGATGCTTCAGCAGAATATTTAGAACGCGGCTATGATGATGATAAAAAAATGCATTATTATAAGGTGTTTTTTAATGCGGAAGGATAATAAAAATTATTGATTTTAGATTAACCATTTTGGATTTAATCTTCTGTGATCTCTTTGATATCATGAATTCTAGAGTTTTTTAATTTTTCTTCAGATTGTTTAAAAAAACGTTTTAAATAAAAAGATTCTACTAGTGCAAAAAAGCCTATTAAAATTGGAAAAGAAAGCCAAAAATAGAAAGCCCAACTATTTGAAGATATATTGTTATTAAATTGAATAGATAACGAATAAAATAAATACAAAAACAACAAAATTAGAATATTGGCATAATTAATATTAAAAAATCAAAATAGTTTTGATGGCTTTTCAAGAATATTAAAATCTAAATTGCTCTTGTAAAACTTAATCGTTTTAAATTGAAACAAGGAACTAAGAATGCCTAGAAAAGATAATACAATAGTTAAAGCCATTGTCCATTCAAACCTATTTTCATCAATAATAATAGCATAAACTATTATGCCTCCTAAAAATAAACTAGATGTTAAAATCAATACTGCCAAAATCAACTTTAAAAACTAATGGTATCAAACTCTCTCTTTTATAAATTCAGCCTCAAAAAGCATTTTAAAATGTTTTAAAAGCTTTTCTTTTACCTTAGCTTGATTTATTTCTTTTTTACCCAGTTCAACATTTAAAGACGTGACGGCTTTACCACGAATTCCACAGGGAATAATATGATCAAAATAGCCTAAATCTGCATTTACATTTAATGCAAATCCATGCATGGTCACCCAACGACTTGCACGTACACCCATTGCGCATATTTTACGAGCAAATGGTGTTCCTACATCTAACCAAACACCTGTTTCTCCAGGGCTACGCTCTGTTTTTAAACCGTATTCTGCAAGTGTCAGAATAATCACTTCTTCTAATAAACGAAGGTATTTATGAATATCTGTAAAAAAGTTTTCTAGATCTAAAATAGGATAACCTACAATCTGACCAGGGCCGTGATAGGTAATATCTCCTCCTCTATTTATTTTATAAAATGTAGCCTCTTTTTTTTCTAATTGCGCTTCATCTAAAAGCAAATTAGATAAATCTCCACTCTTACCCAAAGTATACACGTGAGGATGCTCTACAAACAGAAAATGATTCTCTGTTTCTAAGTTTAATTCTTCTCGCCTATTTTTAATTTTAGTATCTAAAATAGACTTAAAAAGTTGCTCTTGATAGTCCCAAGTTACTTTATAATCTTTGAGTCCTAAATCTTGTATGTATATCGATTTATTCAATTTAAATTATTTAATCTTCAAGTATAACTTCTATATTTAAAGCTTCAGGGTTAGTTAAATACTCAATAAACCCTAATTCTAAAACAAAACTTTTACGATCATTACTAAAAAGAGCCGCTTCATTAGATACAGATTTAATACGTTTTGGAAAGTGATAATTGAGCTTGTATTTAGATGACCCAAACATAAATACAGCTTCACCTAAACTGTCTGTTACTTTTTTAAGAGCATCTTTATCTGTAACTTCCACACGTCTATTAAATACATTATTCTTATAAGTATATTTTAAATCTGTTGTTTTATCATTACCAAATGAAGATAAAGGATTATTATTACTTGTAGTTGTATTTGCCTTGCCCTTATCTTGTAATGCTGCTGTTTTACTAAGCATTTCAAACATATCTTGTAATTCATTAGCATTATCAAAATCTGTAATTAATTCAAATTTCATTGCATTAGTTTCTGGATTCATCAACATATGCATTTTAAAGTTTTCTAATGACTTTAACTCATCACGTTTTTCTTTCGATAAGGTTGCTATACTATCTTTCTTTTCATTTAAAAAATCTTTGAATACTATCAAAGAATCTATAATTTCTTCTCCTAGATCATCACTTAACCCTTGACCAGCTTGCCCTGCCATTTTCATAAACTCAGAACCATCAAAAGAAAATTCCATTTTACCTGAACCATCTTCATTTATATATATGTTTTCTGAAAATTGACAACTAGAAAAGCAAATTAATATAACGCCTAAAATTATAACTTGAAGTTTATTCATTTCTTATTTCATGGTGGTTAATATTAATACAAAGATAGGATATGTTAAATTAATTTGAATACACTATCGTTCTGGATTATTTAAAATAACAAGTGCAGCAATAACTCCTGGTACCCAACCACAAAACCACAATAAAAAAACAATTACTATTGAACCACACCCTTTGTCTAAAACTGATAAAGGTGGGCATAAAATAGAAAGTAAAACTCTCCAAAAACTCATTGTATATGTATTAATTGATGAATATATTAATTTGACGTACTACTTCTTTATTTGTTACAATTTATTGAGTTTATACCACTCAAAATCCATTACAAAAGCTTTTACTTTTGATTGTTTTAATGGTATCTTTGTGCCTTTAATCTATACACAACTATGTCTCAATTATCAGAACAAGAACTTGTAAGACGTGAAAAATTAAGTAACCTTAGGGCTTTAGGTATTAATCCTTATCCAGCAGATTTATTTCCTGTAAATCAAACTTCAAAACAAATAAAATCAGATTTTAAGGATGAAAAAAAAGTCATTATTGCTGGACGTTTAATGTCACGTCGTATTCAAGGAAAGGCTTCATTTGCTGAATTACAAGATTCTGAAGGGCGTATACAAGTATATTTTAATCGTGATGAAATCTGTACTGGTGAAGATAAAACTCTTTATAACAATGTCTATAAAAAACTTTTAGATATTGGTGATTTTATAGGTATTGAAGGAACTTTATTCACGACACAAGTTGGTGAAAAAAGTGTAAAAGTAAACGATTTTAAATTATTAAGTAAAGCATTAAAACCTTTACCACTTCCTAAAACAGATGCTGAAGGGAATACATTTGATGAATTTAACGATCCTGAAATGCGTTACCGTCAGCGTTACGCAGATTTAGCAGTAAACCCACATGTAAAAGAGGTCTTTGTAAAACGAACAAAACTTTTTAATGCTATGCGTGATTTTTTTAATACTGCTGGGTATTTTGAAGTAGAAACGCCTATTTTACAACCCATTCCAGGTGGTGCTGCGGCACGACCATTTATAACACATCATAATTCTTTAGATATTCCTCTATATATGAGAATTGCTAATGAACTATACTTGAAGCGACTTATTGTTG
>CAZECB010000067.1:0-8460 GCA_964510745.1 uncultured Flavobacteriaceae bacterium
ATAAACTGTATTTTGAACCTGTTTTTTGGGAACATATTTATGATATTATTCGTCATGAAAAACCAGAAGGTGTTATTGTACAGCTAGGAGGTCAAACAGCTTTAAAATTAGCAGAAAAGCTTACTAAGTATGGTATTAAAATTATAGGGACTAGCTTTGAAGCTTTAGATTTAGCTGAAGATAGAGGAAGCTTCTCAACGTTGTTAAAAAACAATAATATTCCTTACCCAGAATTTGGAATTGCCGAAACTGCAGATGAAGCTCTAGCTTTGGCAGATGAGTTAGACTTTCCAATACTAGTAAGACCATCTTATGTATTAGGAGGGCAAGGCATGAAAATTGTAATCAACAAAGAAGATTTAGTAGAGCACGTTGTTGATTTACTTCGTAAAATCCCGAATAATAAATTATTATTAGATCACTATTTAGATGGTGCTATTGAAGCAGAAGCAGATGCTATATGTGATGCTGATGGTAATGTATATATTATAGGGATCATGGAGCATATTGAACCTTGTGGAGTGCATTCAGGAGATTCTAATGCTACTCTACCAGCTTTTAATATAGGAGATTTAGTCATGCAACAAATTATTGACCATACGCATACCATTGCTAGAGAATTGAATACAGTTGGATTGATTAACATACAATTTGCTATTAAAAATGATACGGTTTATATTATTGAAGCTAATCCTAGAGCATCCAGAACAGTGCCTTTTATAGCAAAAGCTTATAAAGAACCTTATGTTAATTATGCAACAAAGGTTATGCTAGGAGAGAAGAAAGTTACAGATTTTGATTTTAAACCTCGATTAGACGGTTATGCTATAAAACAACCAGTATTCTCTTTTAACAAATTCCCGAATGTAGATAAAACATTAGGCCCAGAAATGAAAAGTACTGGAGAGAGTATCTTATTTATTGATAGCTTAAAAGATGATGATTTTTATGACCTATACTCAAAACGAAAAATGTATTTAAGTAAATAATAAATAAATTAGATATATAATATAAAAAAGAGTTGCTAAAATTTTAGCAACTCTTTTTTATATTTAAAAGTAAAGTTTACTTTTTTGCTAACTCAAATTCAAATGAAACAATAATAGTTTTGGCTATTTTATTTTCTACCACTTTAGGTATTTTTATATCAAACTCGCTAGGTGTTGTTGGAAAACTACCAGATACCATAATTGTATTTCCGTTTTTAGTTATTTTTAAAGGTACATCCTTTAAATCTTTTGTTTTGCCATGAAAGGTCAATGTGCCATTAAGTTTAAAATCACTAGTGCTTTCTAACTTATCTAAAGAAAAACCATTTACATTCCCTCTAAAATTTGTTTTTGGAAAATCATCAGAATCAGCATAATTTTCGTTAAAATGTTCCTCCATTAAGGCATTTTTAAAACGAAACCCTTTTACAAGAGCTAAAGCTGCTAAATCTCCATTTTCTGTATTTAATATTGCTGTTGAAGTACTAGAGGTACCTTTTACTTTTTCGAAAGCTTCAACAGAAGCTTCAAATATAATCTCCCCAGTTTTTGTTAAGTATTTTCCTTGAGCAAAAGCACCAATACTAATTAATGTGATTAAATAAACTAATTTTTTCATTTTTTTCTTTATTTAGTTTGTCGATAGATAAATAATAAACTTTCTGTAAAATTTATTCTCCTTCTAGAAACCCTTGATCTCTCCATTGAATAATCAAATCAATAGTTGCTTGAGGTAACCTAGAGCCTCCTAAGGGCATAGCTCCATCTTCTCCAGTTTGTCTTGAGATACGATCAATTAAATTATTATTTGTAGAAATTCTTACTTCATCTGATGTAGACAAAGAAATTGGAACTCCGGGTTGTGGAGGATTGGAATGACATGGTAGGCAAGTTCCATTTATAATAGTTGCTATGTCCTGATTATATGTAACACTTTGCTGTGTTGGATTATCAGGAACATCTACCAAACCATCAATACTATCTGTAGTACAATTATAGGTTATTAATGAAATTGTAGCTATTATTACTGTTATATATATTTTTCTCATAATTATTTTTAATTAAAATGTACGATTTAAGTTAAACCCAAAAAATACATCACCTTCAAAAAAGTTACCATTAGCTTGATTTAAAAACCCAAGAGCATTTATAGCTCTTGCATTTGTAAAAGTTAATTGAAACACGTGACCTCCCGTTTCCAAATCAAAACCAAGTGATAGTGCATTTCTAGCCTGAGATTCATCTGCTCTATTTAAGTGTAAGCCATAATCTGCATTAAAAGACCAACGCTTTGTGAACTTGTAACGCCCGCCAAAACCAATAACGTATTGTGTATTATCTTGACTATCTTCTCGAACTAAACCTTCATGAATTAATGTAGGCGCTAATTGTAATGATAAGTTTTTATTAAATTTTCTTGAAATTAATAATTGATTCACATAACCTAATCTATTATCAAACTCAAGTCCAGGCAGGTTATCTCTTTCTAAGCCTGTATTTACTGTGATAGAATTATACCCAACAATGTTTACTGGAAACCCTTCTTTTTTTTGTCTAGCAAGACTATATTTAAATGATAATTCATAAATCGCATCAAAGGAACTTCTTGAAGCACCTATATTAAGCCAATCTGTAAATCCATACACGAAATTTAATCGAGTTACAGAATCATCTAACCCAAAAAAGGTGTCAATTCCATTTTCTAAGCTTCCAAAACGATGTGCTACTATAAATGTTAAATCACCTTTCGCAACCAGTTTAGTAGACTCAAAATTAACAATTTTTAACCCTTTAAATGCAGATTCAACATATAGACTCTCGGTTTCGTCTACTTCTAATTCATCTAATAAATCATCTTGAGCGTTGGATAATAAAGGTAAGCAGATTAAAAATGCTAAAAGATACTTGTATTTATTTTTCATAAATTTTTTTAATTAATAATAATTGTTTGATCGATTTTTACCTGCTCTAAAAGATCATCATAACCAATAACTCGACCTTTTATTTTAATAGAAGTATTCAGGATTAATTTTTTTTGAATTGGAGTGTCAAAAACACAAAAGATAGCATCATCTATAGTAACATCATTAGTATTAGTTTCTGTGATACTGCCTTGTATTTCTATTGTCTTATTAAGATATTTTTTTTCTGCATTAATTGCATCTTGAGAGAATTCTTTAGCGATATCATCAGAACTTACAATAAACTCAGGTTGTTCTGTGCTAATGTTTCTGTGATCTTGATATAAATAGTTGTAACCTAAATATACAGCAATAAATAGTAAGAATATTATTATAATAATTTTCTTTTTCATAGAAATTTAATTGTTTGAAAATCAATGGATTTGTTAGTTTTTAATCTAAAAAAATAATAAGAAAAGGAAATTTTAATTTTAAAAATGAATAAATTCTGTTTTCATTTATATGATTTATACTTATTAATGATGTATAAACCTTAACCTAAATTACAATTTTACCTTACAGTCGTAATTAAATTTTATACATTACATTAGAAATAATAATTACTATATATAAGTTTGTTAAAACTGTTTTAAAAATTATTCTATTTAAAGTTATATTTTTCATTAGCCACCATTAATAGCATTTATGAAAATAGTTGTTGCAATACCAAAGCCTGCACCTGAAACAAATAAATTCCACTTAAAATGTTCACTTTTAATAAATTTTGTATAGATCCATAAAAATAACATAAAAAGCAATACTATAAATAATTGCCCAATTTCAATACCTATATTGAATGCAAATAATGGCATAATAATGTTATCGTTAAAAAGCATAAATTTAAAATTACTAGCAAATGCCAACCCATGAATTAATCCAAAAATTAGTGCAATGCTATATTTTATTTTAGTATCCGAAAATTTACCATTTTTTTCATAATTAATAATGTTGGCAATGGCTGTTATCATTAATTGTAAAAGGGATCAACAAATCTATTAACTTGGAGTTGACAGGAATTATATCTAGGGCACTTAATATTAGCGTTCCACTATGCCCAATAGTAAATGCGGTAATGATTACTAGTATTTGTTTTCACTGCTTTAATTTGAAAGCTGCACATAATGTCGTTACAAATAACAGATGATCATATGCACGTATATCTACAATATGAGCTCACCCATTAATAAAAAAAGAACTTAAATCATTCATTGGTTTATAAATTGATTGGCAAGGAATAGTCTTTATAGGTCATTTTGAAATAGTCTTCGGTAATAAAAGGAGGAACGCGTAGTGTAATCATATTGGTTTGCATAAATGCGAACTCTTCAAAAAAAAGCGTGTTTTCTATGCAAAGTTGATCTCCTTTTTTTATAGGTAACACTTCTTGCGAAAATTTGAGAATAAAAACATTATGTTCTTCTAAAACTTTAGAGTCTTCATATTTTAGAGGGAATCTATGATCATTCATTGTTATTGGATAATACGTTTTAAAATAATCTTCAATCCCTTTCTTGTCTTCTTTTGATAAATTTGATAAGCTTGACATATTCAGATTTTTGATTAATGTTTTGTTTATGCTGTACACAAAATCATCAATGAAGACTCTGCATTCTATTCTCAAACTAGTAATTTTATGATTATATTCAATTAAAGATGAGGTTAATTTAATTGGATGTGAATTTCCAAAAGAGGTAGAAAAAAATAGTATGCTTAACAGCAATGTTAAATAGAATTTTATTTTTAGTTTCATTTTTAAAGTGTTTTGATTGTTCTTGGAAGAACTGCTTTTTGTAAAGAGAATATGGTGTTTTTTTGATTTAATGAGTTAAAGTTTGTTATACATATATTTAAGAGTAATTCTGAATATATCAGAAGATCTTTGTGTTTGATTACATGTTTTTAATTAAAATCAATATTGTTAAGTACTCAAGAAGAGCATTTTAAACAATAAGAAAGAGTAATTGTACTATTTTTGATGCCTGACAATTGTAATGGAATCAAACATATATGAATGATTTTTATTTAAATCAGTAAAATGAAAAATATCAAAATTAAAGCACAATGTTAAATAAGAAATAGAGGAGGTGGTTTGTTATAAACACTTTCAGGGAGTGTAACACTGTATTGTGATGTTTTGTAACACAAAACGATTTTGTATTCGGGAAAATCAATTATAGCCTTTTGCCCTATTTTCTCAGATGCATTATTTATAAATGGAGTAAAGTTATTCGATGCTATAATAATTTCACATAATTCACAATGTATTAAATCATCGTTCTCATCTGTAAAATGAGAAAAAACATGTGCATCAACAAGTCTAATAAATAAAAAAGCTGAAACAAAAAAGAGAACAGTTATATTTTTATAAATATTCAATCTCATATGGTAAATATACTAATTAATTAGGTTTTTAAAACTTTAAAGTATTTTATGAATTTACTCCACAAAAAATTACTATAATGAAAATTATTGAGTAATGACTCTATTGTGTTGAAAGCCTAATATTTAGTGAGTTTTTGATACCTAATGATATTTTTGTTTTCTTTATAATAAATTAAATAGTTATTAACAACAAATATGAATACATTTATGCAATAATTTTGGTTAACTATGACATAAGCTGTGAGTGTCAAAAAGTTTTGCAGCAAAAAAATAAATATAAATCATAAAAAAAAATTGAAGTTACTTTAAGAAATGATTTAAACTTTTATATTAACTACTTTATAATCAAATAATTAAAAAATACTGAACTTTTTATAACTTATTGACATACAGATTTCTACATAAAAAGTTTAAATCACCTCTATTAAAAAAAAAGAATTAAACTTATATATTTTATTATAAACTTAATTCCTTTTTATTTTCAATTAAAGAGAGTATCCAAAATTTTGTAGAGTTAGAATTTTGAACACGTAATAAAAATTAGACAATTAAACGATTAGTTTACACGACTATATTTTCTTTTTTATATATTTTCAATCTTAGCATTGTGTGTTTTTAATAATTCTAAATAATCATTGATTTTAAATTCAGATTCTTTAAAACGATCTGACCTTTTTTTTACTGCTTCTTGTCGTTTAATACTCCTTGTAAAACGGCGAATACTCGTTTCAGAATCTAAAATAAGTCCAGGAACTTTACAAGGTTTTCCGTCATCACCGATAGCAACCATAGTAAAATAAGATGAGTTACAATGTTTAACACTACCACGTTGAATATTTTCAGATTCCACACGAACACCAACCACCATAGATGAACCACCTGTGTAGTTAACGGATGCTTTAAGTTTAACAATCTCACCTACTTCAATAGGGTTTATAAAATCTACTTTATTTACAGAAGCTGTAACACAATAGTTTCGAGAATGTTTGGATGCACATGCAAACGCAATTTGATCCATTAAATTTAAAATATAACCGCCATGAATTTTACCACTAAAATTTGAGTGTGACGGCAACATCAATTCTGATATAGTAACTTGAGAATCTTCAGCTTTTTTAAACATAAGGTATAAATATTTTATAAGTTAAACCAATTATTATGGCAACACCAAAACTAATTAGTGTTCCTATGAGTATGTATTCTGTGAGTTTACGCTCTTTTGAAGCTGTTAAATCTCCAAACCTGAATACAGATTTAGCGGTGATTAAAAAGCCTACAGCTTCCCAGTGGTCTATAATTATAAAAGTAAATACTAAAAGACGTTCTAAAATACCTATGTATTGTCCTGCGTCTTTAAGTGATTCATTATCTTTTGTGAATTTTTCGATTTTCCATTTGGTGAAAATCATCCGCATGATTATAGAGGTCGGTTTTGTTAAAAAGAGTATACAAATAAATAGTAATAATGTCACTTCAGTGATTTTAAAATTTAAAAATAAATCTTGATTTGTAAATAGACTTAAAATAATTACTATAGTTGTTATGTGAAGTAATTGATCTATAAAAAAGAGATAACGTTTATTCTTTTTTTTCTGTAAGAGTAATTTTCCAGCATCAATGATAAAATGTAATAAACCAATACTTAAAATCATTAAGTATAATGATATATCCCAAATGATGAGAAGCATTAATATAATATGCAATATGACATGTAAATATAGCTTTGGAGATTTTAATTTCTTTTTTTCTTTGTCTTTAACCCATTTTTCTGGTTGAATTAAAAAATCTCCTATAATATGAGCCAATAACAATTTTAAAAATAACATCATAAGCTATTTATTTTTTCTTTAAATAAACTGTCAAGTTCTAAAATTTCATCTAAATAAGCACGTTTTTGACGCTTACTTACAGCATCTTGATTGATCCCTACTAATTTAGCTAATTCTGCTTGAATTTTATTAGGATGCTCTAAACTTAATTTTACGATTTCTGCAGAATTAACAGTCCAATTATCCATTGCAATTAAAGCCAGTTTAAAATAAAGATTTAATTCTTTATTTAGAGAAACATTTTTTGTTTTTAGCTTTAAATTTTGTTTTTCTTTTTTTAAAGTATCAAAGATTTCTCCTGAAAATATAAATGCTTCTCCATTAGATTCACTTACGGTATCTCCTTGATATGATTTTTCTCCAATTCCTATCGTAAGCCTTACATCTAAACCTTTAATTGATTTTATGCAAGCCTTTATATAAATAGCAGCCTTAAAACTATCTATGTAGTTTGGACATTCAATCTGAAAGCTATCTCCTCGGTAAGTATTGTAATACGTATTATCTATAGCAAGTACAGATAAAGATTTTTTTAATGGTTTTAGCCATAAGTCTTGACTTGATATCGTTCTAGATTTTATAATATCTCCGGTAATAACACTTGTCATATATCATTAATTTGTAATCAAATATATGCCTTTTTAATGGAATAATAAAATATATGCCTTTTTTAAAGCATAATTATAATTATGCTTTTATAATGGAATAAATTATAAATCATCATCTTCTGCACGTTTTATAATGGCTTCGGGTAATGCTTTTTTTGCTTTAGCACCCATTTTTTTAAGTTTTTCAACACTAGTCACTAAATTACCTTTACCTTCTACAAGCTTATTCATAGCTGCAGAATAATCGGTTTTAGCAGCATCGATTTTTTTACCAACTCCTGTTAAATCTTTTACTAAGCCTTCAAATTTATCATATAAAGCACCAGCTTGTCTCGCAATTTCAATGGCATTACGTTGTTGTTTTTCGTTATTCCACATAGTGTCAATAGTACGAAGTGTTGCGAGTAGAGTAGAAGGTGTTACAATAACAATATTACGTTCAAAGGCTTTGTTGTATAAAGTATTATCTTCATTAATTGCAATAGCAAATGCGGGTTCTATAGGAATAAAAAGAAGTACAAAATCAGGAGATTCAATATCGTATAAATCTTGATAATTTTTTTCTGAAAGTTGTTCAACGTGCTTTTTAATAGAATTGATATTTGTGAAACGTTGTAAACCTTTAGATTTAAATTCTAAAGCATTATCTGATAATAAAGTTTTTGGATATCCAAAATGGTTAAAAGTCTCT
>CAZECB010000068.1:0-8384 GCA_964510745.1 uncultured Flavobacteriaceae bacterium
ATTTCCTTGGCGGCATGTGGGCTAATGAAAGTTGGGGACGCTATTGGGGGTGGGATCCTAAAGAGACTTGGGCACTTATTAGTATTATGATCTATGCCTTTGTATTACACATGCGCTTAATTCCAGGACTTCGTGGACGCTTTGGGTTTAATTTGATGTCTATTTTTGCATTCTTGAGTATTTTAATGACGTACTTTGGAGTGAATTTTTATTTAGCAGGATTGCATTCATATGCTAAAGATGATCAAGAGATTAGCTTTTTATATACAGGTGTGTTTATTACAGCTATTATAATTATTGCACTTTTTGCATTTCGTAATTACAATAAATATTTTTCTAAAAAGTAAGTTTATCAGCTTGCTTTAAAATGTAATTATCATGTTTACTACAAGTAGTATATTATGAAAACTTACTTTTTTATGTTATTTTTAGAACAATTATTAACTAAAAACTAAACTAACATGAAAAAATTAATTGCAGAATTTATTGGAACATTATGGCTTGTATTAGGAGGCTGTGGGAGTGCTGTTTTAGCAGCAGGTTACCCTGAATTGGGAATAGGATTTGTTGGAGTATCTATTGCTTTTGGATTAACTGTTGTTACCATGGCGTATGCAATAGGTCATGTTTCTGGGTGTCACTTGAACCCAGCAGTATCTATTGGTTTATGGATAGGAGGGCGTTTTGATAAAAAGGACTTAATTCCATATATTATTGCTCAAGTATTAGGAGGAATTGCTGGTGCAGGTATTTTATACCTTATCGTTACTGGAAAATCAGGATTTGAAGGTATTGGAGGTTTTGCAGCTAATGGTTATGCAGAGCATTCTCCAGATGGTTATAATATGTTATCAGCTTTGGTGACAGAAATTGTAATGACTTTTATGTTTTTAATCATCATTTTAGGAGCAACACATTCAAAAGCACCTAAAGGATTTGCAGGATTAGCGATTGGATTGGGTTTAACTTTGATTCACTTAATCAGTATTCCCGTAACTAATACTTCGGTTAATCCTGCAAGAAGTACTAGTCAAGCAATATTTGTAGGAGATTGGGCTATTAGCCAATTGTGGTTATTTTGGCTAGCTCCAATTTTAGGAGCTATTTTAGCTGGAGTAGTTTATAAAATGATGTCACCAGAAACCAAATAAATAATTTTTAAAAAATTAATGCGAATTTCTTTTTATCTATTAAGATAATTTAGGATTACTTTTTTATATCGACTAACACTTGATAAAATCAAAAAATAATTTTAGCTAGTACAATATAATGAGTGTTAAAAAGAAAAACTTTGAGGTATTACATGATGGGTCATTAAACAAATCAGTAGGATTTACAAAAGAAGAACGACAAGAGTTAGGATTAAGGGGATTACTTCCATATTCAATAGCATCTTTAGAAATTCAAGCTAAAAGAGTTATGGCTGGGATCAGGCGTAAAGGTTATGATATAGAACGTTATATTTTATTGTCGTCATTACAAGACCGTAATGAAAAATTGTTTTATAGAGTCACAATGGACAATATAGAAGAAATTATGCCATTGATATACACACCTACAGTAGGTCAAGCATGTAAAGAGTTTTCACATATTTTTAGACGTTCTAAAGGGTTTTATATTACTCCAGAAGATAAAGGAGAGATCAGAAACATATTAAATAACTGGCCAGAAGATGATATTCGTGTTATAGTGATTACAGACGGACAACGTATTCTCGGTTTAGGTGACTTAGGCGCTAATGGTATGGGAATTCCTATCGGAAAATTAGCATTATATTCTGCATGCGCTGGTATTCATCCGCACCAATGCTTACCAGTAATGTTAGACGTTGGTACTAATAATGAAGTAATAAGAAAAGACGAAATGTATTTAGGGTACCCTCATGAACGTTTAGAGGGAGAAGCTTACCTAGAATTAATGCAAGAATTCATAGATGCAGTTCTGGATAAATATCCAAAAGTATTAATACAGTTTGAAGATTTCTTAACTCCTAATGCATATAAATTGTTAAATAAGTATAAGGATGAAATTTTGTGTTTTAATGATGATATTCAAGGTACAGCTTCGGTTGCTTTAGCAGGAGTGTATGCATCAACTCGATTAACAAAGATGCGATTCTCAGATTTACGAATTATGTTTTTAGGTGCTGGATCTGCTGCTACAGGAATTGCAGATTTAATGGTTTCAGCTTTTGAAGATCAGGGTTTAACTAATCAAGAAGCACGTCAACGCTTATGGTTTGTAGATCAAGACGGCTTAGTGGTTTCAAATCGGACAGATTTAATGCCACATAATAAACCTTATGCGCATGATGGTAAACAATTAAATTTTATAGAAGCCATTGATGACATAAAACCGAATATTTTGATAGGAGCTACTGGGGCACCAGGAACGTTTACTAAAGAAGTTATTGAATGCATGTCTGCAATAAATGAAAACCCAGTAATTTTTGCATTATCTAATCCAACTTCAAAAGCAGAATGTACAGCTAGTCAAGCTTATGAATGGAGCAATGGTAAAGTTATTTTTGCAAGTGGAAGCCCTTTTGGTGAAATTAATTATAAGGGTGAAATATTTCGTCCAGGGCAAGGCAATAATGCTTACGTCTTTCCAGGAATTGGATTAGGGTGTCTTATTGCTGAAGCTAAAACTATTCCAGATGAATTATTTTTAGTTGCAGCAAAAACTCTTGCGAACTTAGTAGATGAAGAAAACCTTAATGAAGGTGCATTATATCCTAGGTTAACTGAAATAAGAAACTTGTCTATAGAAATAGCAGTTGCAGTTGCTGAAAAAACGTATGAACTTGGAATTGCAAAAACACAAAAACCTGAAAATTTAAGGCAAGTCATAAATAATTATATTTATGAACCTTGTTATTAAACTTTAAATAACTTATTCTTTTTTGTTATAGGACTTCCAATCAGTTTCAATTTGACTAAAATTAGTGTTTCCAGAATAAAACTGAATACGATGCTTAAATTTTAATTGCTCACCCTTTAATAGATGCTGAAGCTTATTAAATAATGGAGCAGTACCTAGATAGTATAAAGAATCTTCACCTAAACTATTTGTTATATACCAAGGTGTTGGATGATTAAAACTGTCTAGATGATCAAAAATAGAAGCACCTATGATATTTTTAGTATCAGTTTCTAAACCATAATAGCGCCATGTTCCAGAATCACCATGATTTAAATTTGATGTATGATTTGAATTGATATACTGCCATGGTTTTAAATTAGTATTAAACCGAATAGATAACCCTGCATAACCTCCCCAATCTGCTCCATTTTGTTCATTAGGTAATGGTGTTCGATCGAGTAGAAGATTCTCTAAAGCTGTGAATTCAAAGTCATAATCAACACTAAATAGTTGATTTTTATCTGGAGAAGAAATCGTAATGATGCGATTTTCGTTTAAAACAATAGGTTTATTGCCTTCATGATAGTTAATCGTTAAACTAATTTCACAAGAAAGATCAGGATTCTTTTTAATTGAAATAGATTTGATTGTGGTTTGCCCTTTATAATACCAAGGCGAACTGTTTTCGATTTGATCATATTCCCAATAATTAATACCGTTGATATATTTCCATGAATGCCAAATACCCAAATGCCAAGGGTGATCTTTAGGACTTAATTCGGTTAAGGTTGTATTATTAATATTTATAGGGTGAAAAAATGGTTTTCCTTTTTGAGTCTTAAAATTGTATTGCCATAAAATGTTTTTTTGATGATATAGTGCTAATGATGAATCTGTTTCTATCCATGAGTAATTAAGTTGAGATAATGTTTGTTTTTTAGCGGTATATGAAGCGCTTAAAAGCATAAAACTACTTGTAATGAGTAGAATTCCAATAAGTTTATAAATTGATTTCATATATAGGTTATAGTCGAATAAAATTCAAACGAGCTTAGGTTTTAAATTAAGAAATATGAGGGTAGTAGATAACAAATGCCTAGTTGAACGCAGTCGAAACCTTTCTATAGTAACTTGATAGTTATCGACTGCTCTCGAACGGGCAAAATGTTAAATAATTATATACAAGTTTATCTACTAATCGCTATTAAAAGATTCAACTTCAACAACATTTCCAGGTTCTATTTGTAAATGAATACTTCCAATACGTACACGAACTAAACGTAATGTAGGAAAACCAACTGCAGCAGTCATTTTTCGTATTTGCCTAAACTTGCCCTCAGTTACAGTTATGGATGCCCAACTTTTTGGCCCATGTCGTTCATGTCTAACACGACGATTTGCGATAGGTAAATGAGATACTAAATTTACTAAATTGGCTTTACAAGGTTTTGTCATATACTTCTCTCCATCAACTCCAATTTCAACACCTTGCTTTAATTGATCAATAGCTTCAATAGTGATGATACCATCTACTTGTACATAATATTCTTTTTCTACTTTTTTGCTTCTAATATATTCGCTTACTTTTCCGTCAGTTGTTAAAAATAATAGACCTTCAGAGGTTTCATCTAATCTGCCTATAGCCATGGTACCTTCTGGGAAATCATATAATTCTCCTAATTTCTTCTTACTCGTTTTTCGTTTCCCTTCGTATATAAACTGACTTAAATAGCCATAGGGCTTATGTAGTATAAAATGGTGATGTATGCTAGTTTCGGGCATTGTCAAATATAATGTTAGTAAGATACAAATACTTTAACTTAAACAGATTATTGCTCGTCTCAAAATAATTAACCATATTTGTGATTATGATTGCTTAATTATATCTCCGATTTTCTCGAACTTTCTTCTCGAGAGACCAAAGTACTGAACGTTTTGTGATGTTTGGCTATTACTTATTATAATATTATTAAAATGCAATCAACCAATAAATATTCAATCAAACAAATATTCAACTATTTTAAAATTGCTATTTCAGGTAAACAGCAAAAATTTACATCTGGCAGTATTCGACGTGCTGTATTTATGTTATCAATACCAATGATTCTAGAAATGCTGATGGAATCTATTTTTGCACTTGTCGACACCTTTTATGTCTCTCGTGTTAGTGTGAATGCAGTTGCAACCATAGGGCTAATAGAATCGGTTATTACCTTGGTATATGCTGTAGCTATTGGTTTAAGTATGGCAGCTACAGCATTTGTAGCTAGGCGCATAGGTGAAAAAGATATAAAAGGTGCTTCACAAGCAGCAGTACAAATTATCTTCTTAGGAATCGTTATTGCAGTAATTATTAGCGTAATCGGAATTATTTATCCTAAAGAAATTTTAGGGTTAATGGGAGCTGAGAGCGATTTAATTAATGAAGGCTATAGGTATACAAAAATTTTACTCGGAGGTAATATTACAATAATGCTTTTGTTTTTAATTAATGCTATATTTAGAGGTGCAGGTAATGCTTCTATAGCTATGTGGATGTTGATTATTTCTAATGGATTAAACATTATCCTAGACCCTATTTTTATTTTTGGATTAGGCCCTATCCCTGCTTATGGAGTAAAAGGCGCAGCTATAGCAACTACTATTGGTAGGGGTGTAGCAGTAGTATTTCAAATTATAGCATTATTTTATGGATGGAGTAAAATCAAAATTGTCTTTAAAGACCTTAAGATACGAATAGAGATAATGCTAAATTTAATTCGAGTATCCTTAGGAGGTATTGGTCAATTTTTAATTGCGACCTCTAGTTGGGTGTTTTTAATGCGTATTATGAGTGAATTTGGTAGTGATGTGATAGCAGGGTATACAATCGCAATTCGAGTGATGATGTTTACTTTAATGCCTTCTTGGGGGATGAGTAATGCTGCTGCTACTTTAGTTGGGCAAAATTTAGGAGCAAAACAACCCGATCGCGCAGAGAAAAGTGTTTGGAAAACAGGAAAGTATAATGCTGTTTTTATGGGTTTAGTATCTATTATTTATATGATATTTTCTACACAAATTATTACGATATTTAATACTGCTCCAGAAGTTGTAAAACAAGGTAGTTTATGTTTGGAGGTAATTGCTGCAGGTTATGTTTTTTATGCTTATGGTATGGTAGTCATTCAATCATTTAATGGTGCAGGCGATACTAAAACACCAACCTATATAAACTTTGTTTGCTTTTGGTTGTTTCAATTACCGTTCGCTTATATTATAGCTATAAAATTTAAAGTTGGACCTTCGGGTGTGTTTTGGGCAATTACATTAGCTGAAGTATTAATTGCTGTTATTGGTGTTATTTGGTTTAGAAAAGGTAAATGGAAATTGGTAAAAGTATAAATTTGTTGTAAATGAATTTAACAAGACACTAAGTATTAAATCATTCGTTTTTTTATAACTTTGAATTATTAAAAGAAATATACTTATGACAAAAGAGAGTTTAGGGTTAAATACAATTTGTACCCATATAGGAGAAGTAAAAGATGAACAATTTAAAGGCGCGGTATCACCTATATTTTTATCGTCGTCATATGAGTTTATGGATGTGGATGTAAAGCGTTATCCACGTTATTTCAATACCCCTAATCAAGAACATTTATCAAAAAAAGTTGCTGCTTTAGAGCATGCTGAAGCAGGACTAATTTTTGGATCTGGTATGGCAGCTATAAGTAGTGCATTATTTGCATTTTTACAAGCTGGAGATCATATTGTTTTACAAAATGATATTTATGGAGGAACTCGTCATTTAGTTGAAACACAATTTGATCGCTATCAAATACAATATACGTTTACAGAAGGTTTAAATACATCAGATTTTGAACGAGCAATTCAAGCGAATACAAAAATGATTTATATTGAGACGCCATCAAACCCATTATTAAAATTAGTAGATATAAAAGCAGTTGCAGATATTGCCAAATCAAAAGACATAATTACTGCTATTGATAATACATTTGCCTCTCCAATAATGCAAACACCTATAGATTTTGGAATTGATATTGTTATTCATAGTGCTACTAAATATTTTAGCGGGCATAGTGATATTTGCGCTGGAGCGATAGCAACGTCTCAAGAAAAAATAGAGGCTATATGGAACTTAGCTATTACTACTGGAGGTAGTTTGAGTGATTTCACAGTTTGGATGTTAGAGCGTAGTATGAAAACCTTAGGAATTCGTGTAAAAGCTCAAGTTCGTAATGCAAAGAAAATTGCTAAATATTTAAATAAGCATGATGCCATTACTAAAGTGTATTATCCAGGGTTAAAATCACATCCTGATTATAAATTGGCAAAACAGCAAATGAATGGTTTTGGAGCAATGTTATCTTTTGAATTAACTGAAGAAATTGGCGCAAGCGCATTTTTGAAAGCATTACAACTGATTAAACCTTCAATGAGTCTAGCTGGTGTAGAAAGTACAATGATATTACCTTCTGAAACATCACATGCGTTATTGACCCCAGAAGATAGATTATCACAAGGAATAACAGATAGTTTAATTCGTTTTTCAGTAGGTATAGAAGATAAAAAAGATCTTATTAAAGATATTGAACAAGCAATTGCTCTAGTTGCTAAGACATCTGTTTTGTATACTTAATTTTTTAAGGTTTTTCAGTAATTAAAAATAGAAATGAAATTAGATATATTGTGTATTGCTGCTCACCCAGATGATATTGAGTTAGCTTGTTCTGGTACAGTAGCAAAAGAGATTGCTAACGGAAAAAAAGTTGGAGTTTTAGATTTAACTCGTGGTGAATTAGGAACTAGAGGAAGTGCAGAGATAAGAGATAGGGAAGCAGCAGAATCAGCAAAAATATTAGGACTGTCTGTACGTGAAAACTTAGCATTTGCAGATGGTTTTTTTATTAATGATAAAACACATCAATTAGAAGTGATTAAAAAAATACGTCAGTATCAACCAGAAATTATATTATGTAATGCTGTTGATGATAGACATATTGATCACCCTAAAGGGAGTAAATTAGTTAGTGATGCTTGCTTTTTAAGTGGATTGATTAAAATAAAAACTCAATTAAACGGAGAAACTCAATCTCCTTGGCGACCAAAACAAGTGTATCATTATATACAATGGAAAAATATAGAACCAGATTTTGTAGTTGACATTACAGGATTTATAGATAAAAAAATGGCATCTGTAGAAGCGTATCAAACGCAATTTTTTAACCCAAAATACAAAGGAGAACCAGATACGCCAATTTCTAGTAAAAACTTTACAGAAAGTATTGTTTATCGAGCAAAAGACCTTGGGCGTTTAGTAGGAGTAGAGTACGCTGAAGGATTTACTGTAGAACGTTATGCAGCGGTAGATTCGTTATTTGATTTAAAATAATAATGTAAAAAACCTTTTGTAGAAAAAAGAAATAAATTTACATTTGCACACGCGTTAAAAACGCACTACAAATGGTGGTTGTAGCTCAGCTGGTTAGAGCGTCGGTTTGTGGTACCGAAAGTCG
>CAZECB010000069.1:0-8315 GCA_964510745.1 uncultured Flavobacteriaceae bacterium
AATATATTAAAAATGGTGTAGAAAAAATAAACACATTAGCTTATATAAATACAAGTATAAATTATTCTTCAAATCTATAAATTGCCCCGTCAAAACTACAGAAATACAATTCATTATTTGTATCTGTACCAAAGGATGAGATGTTAAAATTAGTATTTTTAAGCAACTCATTATCTGGGGTGCCATTTATATTAGCATCAAAAGACCAAATCCTTCCTGAAACAAAATCAGCATATACATAACGGCCTTGAAGTAAAGTTACTGTATCTCCGCGATATACATAGCCACCAGTAATAGAGAGGTCGCCATTATTATGATTATACTCAAATACAGGTGCTGTTAAATTAGTTGTATCACAAGTATTAGCATTAAAGCAGTTATCGCCTTCAGTGATATTCCATCCGTAATTATTACCATTTTCAATAATATCAATTTCTTCAAACTGGTTCTGCCCTACATCTCCAGCCCATAGCATGCCAGTTTCAATATCAAAACTAATTCGCCAAGGGTTTCGTAAACCGTAAGCATAAATTTCATTTCTAAAAGTAGAACTTCCAGCATAAGGATTATCATTAGGGATGGCGTAATTCAATCCATTTTCAGTATTATCAACATCTATTCTTAATATATTCCCTAAAAGGTTCTCACGATTTTGCGCATTGCCTTGAGGGTCACCACCAGAACCACCATCACCAGAAGCAATGTATAAAAAGCCATCA
The DNA here is from genome assembly GCA_964510745.1 of uncultured Flavobacteriaceae bacterium. Lineage (GTDB taxonomy): Bacteria > Bacteroidota > Bacteroidia > Flavobacteriales > Flavobacteriaceae > AU392. Next base: position 720 of record CAZECB010000069.1, read on the forward strand.
GGCCCAAACGTTAGTTTACCACCATTATGATTGGTGAATGGTTGTGGAATTTCCAATAATCGTAATTCACTATTAATGTCCGCCAAGTTTGAATTAGATGATGATACTTGAAATCTTGAAACAACAGACTGTGTTCTAGATGAGGTGTAGTTTATATAAAAATATCCGTTGTTTTGATAATCAGGATGAAAAGCAATACCTAATAACCCCATTTCATTATCAGAATCATCAACAATAGATTCAATATCTAAAAATACCGAACTATTTGCAACCAATGAATCATTATCAAATACATTAATGATTCCAGATTGTTCTACTATAAAAATACGGTTGGTCGTATCATTGGGGCTTTGTAAATCTACAGGACGAGAAAAGCTAAGATTAGGAAATGCATTTACAATAGTAATTTGTGTCGGAGTAGAAATTATTCCATCATCTGGATCATTACTTTCATTAGAATCGCTACTACAAGTATGTAACAGACATAAAAAGAATAATGTAAAGAGTTTTAATATTGACTTCATGATTAGGTAAATTATTTAATTACAATAACGATGAATTATATGAATTATTTAATAAAAAGAAGTTGTACCACTAATTTTTTGTAGAATAACTAGCCTTTAATAGCGTGTTTCTTTAATATTTAGCTTAATTTTACAGAATTATAAGCAATTAGAATACTTATTGAAAGTATTTTTAAATTACTAAAAATTATATACCGAATGGCAAAATCACAGCAAACCTTTAATAAAAGTGAAAAGGAAAAAAAGCGTTTAAAAAAACGAGAAGACAAGCGTAAAAAAATGGAAGCTCGTAAAGCTGAAAAAGAGGAGAACGGTACAAAAGGAATTGAATTTGCTTATGTTGATTATAATGGAAATTTAACTGATACCCCACCAGATCCATCACAAAAAATTAAAGTTGATGCTGAGAGTATTGAAGTTAGTATCCCAAAAACAATGCCTGGAGATAAAGAAGAAATTGATCCAATACGAAAAGGGAAAGTTTCATTTTTTGATACCTCTAAGGGATTTGGTTTTATTATAGATTCAGAAAATCAAGAAAAATATTTCACTCATGTTAGTGGCCTACTAGACGAAATCACTGAAGGTGATCATGTCTCTTTTGAATTAGAAAAAGGACAGCGCGGCATGAATGCTGTTCGCGTCAAGAAAGGTTAAATTAAAATGCAAATAGCTAAAAAATTGGTGTTTTACCTTAATTGTTAATGAATAAGCGTACCACATTAATTATTGTAGCCTTTTTTTCTATTTATGTATTCTGGGGCTCTACTTACCTCTGGAATAAAATTGCTGTTTCAGAATTGCCTCCTTTTATACTGGCAGGTATGCGCTTTACAGTTGCAGGAATTCTTATATTCATTATTGCTAAATTCTTGAAATTAAGCTTAATAATTACAAAAAAACAATTGCTTAATAGTTTTATCGCGAGTGTCTTGTTCTTAAGTTATGGTAATGGTGGCGTGGTATGGGCCTTACAATATGTAGATAGCGGTTTTGCTGCATTAGAAGCTTCTCTTCATCCACTTATTGTACTGATACTTATGAGGTCAGTGCAACGAAAACCTATAAAACCAAAATCTATTATTGGTATTGTTTTAGGTATTATTGGGATGTATTTATTAATAAGTCAACAAGAATTGACAACAAGTTCAGAAAGTGTTCTAGGTATCATTGTAATTTTTAGTTGTGTGATATGTTGGAGTATTGGTAGTATTTTTGTCGCTAAAACAGATTTACCAAAAAACTTTTTTATTGCTTCAGGATATCAAATGTTATTTGCAGGCCTTACACTTATAGTTGCAAGCTTTAGTTTTGGAGAAACTTGGACTTCTCCTTTTAATTGGCAGACAGATACACAATTATCATTTATCTGTTTAATTTTATTTGGAAGTATCGCAGCATTTACATCATTTAATTATCTTCTAAAAGTTGTTTCTACAGAAAAAGTTGCGACGTCTTCCTATGTAAACCCAGTAATTGCTTTATTATTAGGATGGTATTTTTTAGATGAAATTATTACATTTCAATCGATCATTGCTGCAGGAATTATTTTAACAGGCGTCTATTTTATTAATAGTCGAAAAGACAATAAGCGTAATTATAGAAAAAATAGTTAAGCGTTTGTTTTCGAGGTATTAAATCTATTTCTCTAATCAATTTATTAATAATTTTAAAAAAAAATGAGCTAATTAGTTGTAATCAAATTAACGACGCCATCTTTGTTTATTAAACTAATAAATAATTTAATAATGAGTAAAGAAAGAGTAAAATTTTTCAATTATACTAAAGAATTTGGATTTATCACAGAAGAAGGGGTAGATAAAGATCACTTTGTACATATTTCTGGATTAGTAGACGAAATTCGTGAAGGTGATGCCGTTGAATTTGAGCTAAAAAAAGGTAATAAAGGCTTAATAAAAGTTATCTAATACATATCACTAAATTGAATAAAAGCCTCATCAATATTATATTTATTAATGAGGCTTTTTTTAATGAGTTTGACTTATTATAGGTTTAGGATACTAAACGTCTATTTTGTACACTTTCTTTTATATGTAATAAGCTATTTACTATTGAAACTAATTCAAATTGTAAAAACCGTTTATTTTTTTTACTGAAGTGACTTACGCAATGTGTATATAAATGTTGACCGCCCTTTTTAATATTTATAAAATAGGTGTCTTTTTCAGCATCAAGAACAACTGAACTTTTATAATTACTTTCGGTTAAAAACCAATATGATAGGCTATTAATTTGGTTGTATAATGACAAATTTGAATCCATAATTAACACAAGTTTTGGGTTATTAATTAGGTAAATATACCCCTAGAAATTACTGACTACAAGATTTTTTGTTATAGTTCACTTTTTTTCGTTTATAGGCTTTTTTTTAACCGTTTGTCTTGTTATTGGTCTTTTAGTCTTAAAAGCTTGTCTTCTTTCTGTTCAAATAACATTCTAAAGTACTAACGCCTTATTTAAGGAAAAAGTATGAACAAAACCTATTTTTAAATAAAATAATGTAGACTATAATTGTCATTAATTTGAAATAATAAAAAATTATCCACCTATTTGTGTTACAGGTTTTAATTGAATTATTCTCCACTTATTCAAAATACGAATAATAAGATAAGTGATATCAACTTCATACCATTTTACCCCGAAATTTGCTCTACTTGCATATTTATGATGATTATTATGATATCCTTCACCCATCATTAAAAAATCAAAACGGAAAAGATTTTTACTTGTATTCTTCATTTTATAATTTACATAACCATAAATATGTCCAAACCAGTTAATTATTACGCCGTGTATGGGAGCCATTAAAAAAGTTATAGGCAATAAAAACCATTGCCAAAATGAGGTTGTAAAATATGCAAAAAATAAAATGTAAAATGCAATCCAAAAACATCTAGATAAGCGAGAACCTGCAAACGTATCAAACGCCTTCCATTGCGGAACATTTTTAGTAAAACGTTGATCCACATTAATTCGTTGTTGATTAATATCTTGATAAATCGTTTTTGTTTTCCACATCATTGCAAATAAATTAGCGTCATGAGAAGGGGAGTGGGGATCGTTTTCAGTATCTGTGTATGCGTGATGCATGCGATGCATAATTCCATAGCCATAGGCACTTAAATAGCTTGACCCTTGAAATATCCAAGTTAAAATAAACGTAATACGCTCCATTGTTTTTGACATAGTAAATACTTGATGTGCCGCATAACGATGTAAAAAGAAAGATTGAAAAAATAAACTCCCATACCAAAGCACTAAAATGAAGATAACTATCGTCATATTTTTTTTTTGCAAAGATAATTTGATGCTGAAAGTTAAACAATGAACCTAAATCAATTTAACGTTTTTTATAAACGTTTTCTAATCCTACTTAATGCTTGTGCAGTAACCCCTATATAGGAGCTAATGTATTTTAAAGGAATCACTTTAAGAAGTTCTGGGCGTTCTTTAAATAACTTTACGTAACGCTCTTCAGCCGTTAGGTTTAATAAGTTTTGTTCGCGTTTAGATTTTAATAAAAAAAGGCGTTCAGCAGTTAATCTACCAATAAGATTTCCTATTTGAGTAGTTTTATATACTGCTTGTAAGTCATCATAAGTAATGCTCAATATAGTTGTTTCTGTAATTGATATACTGAAGGCTGTTGTGTCAAAAAAGAATCATACGCACTAATAAATTGATTTTTAAAACTAAAACCGAAAGTGATTTCTTTTTCTGGGTTATCTTTAGGAAGATATAAGCGTACAACACCAGATTCAATGAAAGAAATATTGTTTTCTATAGCATTGAGTTTTAAAAAAATTGTTTTCTTTGGAATAATGCGACGCTGTAATTTTGAGGTAAAAAAATCCCAATCTAATTGAGATATATTAGCAATTTGGTCTAAATAAGCTTTTATCTGTTGCAAGTTTTTTCAATCATAGTAGTTGACAACAAATATAAGGATTCATATTAATGAATACCAGTTCTAAGATATACTATAAAAAAGTAAAAAAAACAATACTAATAAGACATGTTTTCAATACCTAAAGTGATTGAATATTAATATTATAAATAAAATAGTATTGTATTATTTAATGTTCAATATGACTTACTGTTACTGTGTACATGAACAAACACTAGCGCCTTGTGAAAAATCTAACCCTATTGTAATTGAATGTGTCCCCGAGTTAAACCCTGACAAATCATTTATTGTTACTTGATATGAATAGGCAAAATAAAATTTATTTTTCAGAAATCCTACAGCTGGTCCAAGGTTTAATGGAGTGAAAAACTGATCATTTAAAAAACGATATGACGCACCTGCCCAATAATAATCACCAAGTCTATTATACTTTCTATATTTAAAATTTATATCAGTACTAGAACGATTATCACTCAAAAATGATTGATAAAATATTGAAGGTTCAAATTCAACTTCTTTGTTTCTACTTTGAATGACAACACCAGAATAAATTTGAAGATTCAAAAGACTGCTAGGTTCAATCCCTGTAAAAAGGTCTATGTCTTTACCCAAAACATTATTTGCATTAAAACTGAAATAAGCTTTTTTATATCTATATAGAAAACCTAGATCAAAATTATGATTTGTTGTAGCTCTATCATCTGAAATGGCTAGTGGATCAAGTGGAACTTCTTCAGTAGGGCGGAAATTTTCAATATCAATTCTAAAGGTGTTGATATTATATGATATTCCAAAAGATAAATATTGCTCTGATTTATCATCTAACACAAGATGGTGGGCAAAAGAAAACTTAGCACCTCTTTGACGTGTATTTCCATTTGAATCATTAAAAAATGAGGCTCCAATTCCTGAACGATCTGCAATTCTAAAATCAGCATATAACGCTTGATTATCTGGTGCATCTCTTATCCCTACCCATTGTGTTAAACCATTGGCTCTAACCCTTAAGTTTTCTCCGATCCCTGCATAAGTCGGAGAAATAACAAAAGGGTTATCTGCCAAATATTGTGTAAAAACTGGTAAGTTTAATTCTTGGCTATAGCCATAAGAAAAAACTAAAAACAGAATATATAGTGTTATTTTTTTCATATCGATACTATTTATATTATTTATTCTTTACAATAATCATTACCTGTATAATGTAAAATGTCCAACAAATTCTCTATTTAATAAGGCGCTATTTGGTCTAACTACATACCAGTAGTCTCCTGTAGGGAGTTCAGCGCCTTCATATCTACCATCCCAAACTTCACCTGCACGAAGCTCAGCTACTACTCGACCATATCTATCAAAAATGTCAAATGTTAAATTTGGAAAATCATCAATACAACCTGGAGCAAAAGTGTCTGTTACGCCATCACCGTTAGGAGTAAATACATCAGGAATACAAGGGTCAAAAACCTCTATTTCAATGACTGCGATAGCCTGACAACCAGAACTATCTGTCACTATTACGGTATAAGTGCCTTCTTCTGTTACAATAAAGACATTAGTGCTACCAAAATCTTCGCCATTAAATTCAAATTGATAATCTCCTGTTCCACCAGAGGCATTCGCAATAATTTCACTTAAATCTGATCCTTGACTTAATGTTAATCCTACTGGCTGAATATCTTCTAGATCAAAAAGCTCTGTTCTTCTAATACAACTATTAGTATGTCTAACATCAACATAATTATCATTTCCTGGTGGTACATTTACAAAGACATTACTTAATTGATAAGGACCTCCATTTAATGAGTAATCTAAATCCGCAGGATCAATATCTTCATTAACTGTAACAGTAATTGTATTTCTTAAAATATTGTTCTCACATAAAAATTCAACAACTGGAACTGGGTCAATTATTACAGGTGATGCAAATGTGATATTGAACTCTGCTTCACAGCTTTCGTTATCACCACGAACATAAACAATATGATCACCTCCATTTAACCCTGTGAAATCAAACACAGTTTGTGTTGGTCCTCCAGTTGTAAAAGGTCCATCAGGGTTATCTAAACTCACACTATATGGTAAATTACCGCCAGAAATTTCTACACTAAATGCACCATCTGCTTCACCTTCACAACTCTCTTCAAATAGCGAGCCAGGTACAATACTTAAATTAACTATAGGTGGTTCTTCAATTTCAACTTCTAAAGTCATAAAACATCCTAAAGCATCTTGAACAATAACTTCATAAATTCCGGCAGCTAAGTTTTCAAAAATATTTGCTTCAAAAAATTGATCTGATTGAGGCGAAATAGCATATCTAATCTCCCCTGTTCCTCCTGAAGCAGTTATCTCTATAGAACCATCATTTTGACCATTACAGGTTACATTGTTAACAGCAGGTATTGCTGTCAAACTTGACGTAGGCTCACTAATAGTAACTGGTTCCATTTCTGCTACACAATCTCCACTTTGTACATTTACAATATAATCTCCTGCTACTAATTCAGTAAAAACCCCTGGACTATTTTGAGTAGCTGGAATTACATTTCCTGCCACATCCAATAAGGTGTAAATATAGTCACCTAAACCTCCTTGTGCAGTTGCTACAATAAAACCATTGTTATCTCCAGCACAATTAATTGTTGGGTTCATAGAATCTAAATTTACTTCTAGAGGAACAAGAGGATCTACTGTGATCTCATTAGATATATTGGAAGCACAATCATTCACATCTCTTACATAAAACTGATATGCTCCAGGAGGTGCAGAAAAAGTAATTGATGTAGCAAATGTGCCTATAATATTAGTAAATGAAGCATCATCACTATACGTATATAGTCCAGTTCCTCCTGTTGCACTTAATGTAAATGTTGCTTCCGTTAAACAAGTTTGATTTGTTGCTCTCACTAAATCAACTTCAATAGGTGTTGGCTCACTTATAACTACATTGTTTGTAGTAAATATACATTCATTACCATCTGTTATAGTAACAGAGTATGTTCCAGCTCCTAAATTATTAAATACATTAGATGTTTGAGGACCTGACACACTAGGTGTAGGTAAAATAGTAGTTAAAGTATATGTGTAATTCGTTCCTTGACCACCTGTAACATTTGTTACTGTAATAGATCCATTTTGATCCCCAAA
>CAZECB010000070.1:0-8233 GCA_964510745.1 uncultured Flavobacteriaceae bacterium
GCATCATCTTTTACAGGAACCCCCCATTCTAAATCGTGGTAAGCTTCATATAACGAATCTCCTACACACCAACCGCATCTATGTTTTATAGTCATTTGTATTGTAAGTTTTTAGGTTAAATATAGACATAGTTATGACAAGAAACATAGGTTTTTAAAATACAGGTTGTATTTTTATAGGATCAAAAAACAAAATTAATGAATACTACAATACAAAATAGCCTTAAAAATAGCATGTCTTACCAAGAATATAAAAATTTGGTAAAACAATTAGCAGCAGAAAACTCAACTACTGGAGATATAAAAACGGAAGCTTTAGCAGAGTATACGAAGCTTAATGATAAGCGTATGAAGCGTTGGGATAAAACAGTAAAAGTATCTCAAGAAATTCAGGATCAAATAGCTGCATTTAGTGGTAAAGCGACGTGGTTAATTTTAACAGAAAGTTGGTGTGGAGATGCAGCGCATATTATGCCTGTAATGAATAAAATTGCTGAATTAAATAGTAATATTGATTTTAAAGTGGTGCTTCGTGATGATAACGATGAGTTGATGAATCAATTTTTAACTAACGGAGGGAAATCAATTCCAAAGTTAATTATGATTGATGACGAATCTAAGGAAGTTGTAAATACATTTGGACCTCGACCTTCTGAAGCAACTCAAATGGTAAATGATTACAAAGAAGCACATGGTAAATTAACTCCTGAATTTAAGGAAGATTTACAAATGTGGTATAACAAAAATAAAGGACAAAATATTATTGACGATTTAGCTAAGATGCTTTGTGAGTTAGAACCAGCTACTTGCCTTTAAAATAAAACGTAATAGATCCAAGCTGTGAGTTTTTTGATGCATCTGCATTAAATCTCGCAGCTTTTGCATATTCTAAAGCATGATCAACCATACAGCCATCTTTTGATGAGGACGCGTTATTAAAATAAGCATCAGTAACGATGCCATTACTATTTACAGTGATATTGACAATAATCTTCCCGCCTTTTTGACATAAGTAAACTGGTGGCGGGATATGTGTTTTTGTACGATTAGTTAAAGAATAACTAATAGAACTATTTTTATTAACATTGATTTCTCCACTAGCAGCAGCACGTTTTTTTTCAGAGATTAAATCATTGATTTTACTGAATTCTGAATTGCCTTCAGTATCGGCCTTACTCTGATCAACTGATGACGCTTCTGTTTCTGAGGCCTGTTCAGGGGCGTTTTCAGGGTTATTCCTGTTTTGTATTTCTTCTAGACGTTCATTAAATGCTTTGTCATCTGGAGCTTCGTATTTTTGGGTTTCATTATAAGCTTGATTGGTGCTTTCACTAAGTAATTTATCCAGACTTTCAATAATATCTTCTAATTTCTCTTGAGGAGACTCATCTTCTAAATTTTCAGGTTCTAAGTCATAAAATGTTTCAGCAATAAATTCTGATTTCTTATTAATATGCATGGTAAACCCTAAAAACACAACAGCAGAAGATAGTAGTGTTGTGGCAATTAAAGCTTTATATGTATTAGATGTTAGGGCCATTAAAACGTATATAATTTCTTTATCTGTGTGCCTAATATACGTTGATTTATCGAAAAAAGTTTAAAAATGTATTTAGATTGCTGATAAGTCATCAATAAATTTTTCAATAGAAATAGCATTATCAATATTAAAATCGCCAATTTTAGTACGCCGTAATGCTGATAAATGGGCGCCAGATTGTAATGCTTTTCCAAAATCATTAGCAAGAGATCTAATATAGGTTCCTTTACTACAAACGACTCTAAAATGAACTTCTAAACCCTCAATTTGTGTGATTTCAAATTCTGAAATATGTACAGTTCTAGATTCTATATCTACCTTTTCTCCAGCTCTAGCAAATTCATATAAGCGTTTCCCATCTTTTTTTAATGCTGAAAATACAGGTGGAAACTGCTGAATTTCTCCAATAAATTGGGATGTAGTTTCTTTAATAGCAGTTTCTGTAATATGTTCTGTTGGGTAGATGGTATCGATATCTGTTTCTAAGTCAAAAGAAGGTGTAGTACTTCCTAAAACAAGTGTTCCTGTGTATTCTTTTATCTGTCCTTGAAAACTATCAATTTGTTTGGTCATTTTTCCTGTACAAATTACGAGTAGCCCTGAAGCTAACGGATCTAAAGTGCCAGCATGACCTACTTTTATTTTTTTTATATTAAATGCTTGTCTAATTCCCCAACGTAGTTTATTAACGACTTGAAAGGAAGTCCAATGCAATGGTTTGTCAATAAGGAGAACTTGACCAGATTTATAATCGTCTTCTGTTTTCATGTTATTTAATTAACTAATGAAAATACAATAGCTATAAGACCTACAATAATACAGTAAATTGCAAAATACGAGAGTTTACTTTTTTTAACTAGTGCTATCATCCAGGTACAAGCAAATAAACCTGCTACAAATGCAACTATAAATCCTATAGATAGTGCTGTAAAATTTTCACTGCTGTAAGTCAGGTCACCACTAAAAATATCTTTAGCCATTTTGCCAAAAATTAATGGAACAACCATTAAAAATGAAAATCGAGCGGCTTTTGTTTTGTCATTTCCTAAAAGTACAGATGTTGATATGGTTGCTCCTGAGCGTGAAATTCCTGGTAGGATAGCAATAGCTTGAGAAATACCAATAATAAAAGCGTTTTTAAAAGTTACTTTTTTATCTGTATGTTTTGCTTTATCAGCAAGAAATAAGAGTGCTGCTGTCACTATAAGCATGCACCCAACTAATAAAATATTACTGCCAAACAGCTGCTCTAATTGCTCTTCAAAAAATAAGCCTACACATACAGCGGGTAGCATAGATAATGCAATTTTTGCTATAAACTGAGTGTCTTCATTCCATTTAAAAGCAAAAATGCCTTTGATGATTTCTAAAATATCTTTTCTAAACACCACAATTGTACTTAACGCTGTAGCAAAATGAAGAACTACTGTAAATAACAAGCTTTCTTCCGGTATGGATTCATCACCAAGAATAGCTTTTCCAAGTTCTAGATGACCACTGGAGGATACTGGAAGAAATTCGGTTAGGCCCTGAATAATCCCTAAAATGATAGAATCTATAATTCCCATTGGTTATAAAATAGAAGAGTAAATTTATTTTTTTGTGTCTTTATCTGGATCTAAAAGAATAGCATAGACTTGAATTCCAAACCCTATTAAAACTAATGCAGGCGCCAAACGAATACGCCTCCAATTAAAAATACTTTCATCAAACACATTGGGATCATCACTACCACCCCCTGACATTAAAATGAATCCAAAAGCAATACACGCTAAGCCTATAAACATCCATTTATAATTTTTTTTGCCAAATACAAAATTGGTTTTAGAGTCTTGTTTTCGTTTTTGTTCTCCCATAATTAATCAAATTCAGTAAAAATAACTTCATCATTAACTGTTAGCTGTGCGATGTGTTCTGAAGTTCCAATCCAAAATTTTGGTAAATGCAAAGTAACTGTTTTATTTAAAACTTTTGCGTTAAGAACTTCTAAATTTAACCCACGCTCTAAACCGCGATTGATATAATAATGATCTCCGTCTAGATCACTAAATACAATATCATTAGAAGTACCTTGACTTATTTTTATGATTTTTTCAATATTAATGACACATTGCTCTGACTTTGGATTTTTAATGGAAAGTATTGTAAACGCTACAAGAATACTAATTGTTAGTATAATGATGATAAGTGAAGTGATGATTGATTTTTTCATCTTAATAATACAATTGATCCGTTTTTAAATTCAAAAAGCGCTGTGTAGCAAAAAAAGTACTAATCCAAGTAATAACAACTCCTAAAAGAAACACGATAAGGAACAGTCCCGTAATTAAAATAGGACTTCTTAAAAGTTCTAACTCTGGAAAGGTTTTATTAATATAATATAAAACAATGCCCATTCCCAATAATGCTAAAACAGCACCTATAATACCTAGTCTTACACTTCTCCATACAAATGGGCGTCTTATAAACTGCTTAGTGGCGCCAACCATTTGCATAGTTTTAATAATAAATCGTTTGGAGTAAACCGCTAATCTAATTGAACTATTAATTAATAATACAGCAATTAAAGTAAACAACGCGCTAATGACTAAAATCCAAAAGCTAATGCGTTTTACATTACTATTCATAATCGATACCAAGTCCTTATCATATTTCACATCATTGACATAGTTTTTTGTAAGTATGGTTTGAGCAATACTATCTAAATACGCTTCTTTGACATATTCAGCTTTAAAATTAACATCAATAGAATTTTGTAATGGGTTGTAGCCAATATCATCTAAAAAATCTTCACCATATTCGGTTTTTAAAAAATCTGCAGCGTCTTCTTTAGAGACATATTTTGCTTCTTTAGCATATGGAGACAGTGTTAAGCTTTTTTCAAGTTGTTTGATTTCAACATCTTTTGCAGAATCATTAAAATAAATGTTGAGTTGAACGCGCTCTTTAAAATTATTAGAAATAGTATTTGCATTTAAAACTAACATGCCTAATAAACCTAATAAAAATAAAACTAAAGCAATACTTATAACTACTGAAAAGTATGAAGAAATTAATCGTCGTTTTTGATGCTTTTCAAAAGATAAACTCATAGTATTGATTGTGATAAGGAGGTAAAAATAATAAAGAAAATAAACCCTTTATGAGTTAAAACGTATAAACTATTAACATTGTTATTATAAATGTATTTTTGTGTCATAAATAGGTAATAATTTGCTTCACGATTTAAAAATTTCTCGCCCAGGATTATGGTTTCCTACGATTTGGATTTATTTAGTTCCTTTTAATATTGAAAGTCATTTTTGGGAGAAACCCATATTCTGGTTAGGATTATTTTTTGTAACATTTCCATTAAATTATTTGGTTTATGGGTTAAATGATTACAATGATTTTAAAGCAGATGAATTTAATGATAGGAAAGGCAATTATTTATTTGGAGCTAAATCTACAAAAGAACAATTAATAAAGATTCCCAAGCGTGTATTATATGTAATTATACCATTTGTCATTTATTTCACAATTGTTTCTGGGTGGAAAATGTTATTGCTATTAATATTCATGATTGTTGTTAATATCATTTATAATTTTAAACCTTTTAGAGTTAAAGAACGCCCACCTTTTGAAATTTTTATTCAAATGGGGTATGTAGCGACAGCCTTATTTAGTATTCTGTTAAATGGATTAGAAATGTTACCATGGGGAACAATTGTATATTTAATTTTGTTTTCGTTTCAGGCACATATTGCGGGAGAGATAATGGATATCGAACCAGATTTGAAAGCTAATAAAAAAACAACGGCAACATTAATCGGTAGAAAAAGGGCTAAATTATTAATGCTTTTACTTCTAATTTTAGAAACATATATTTTAATTTTTTGGTTTCAAGAATTTGTTCTAGCTAGTTTTTTAGGAATATTCTCGCTTTGGCTAATTTTAGATGTTTTCATATTCTTTAAAGATAAAAACTATAATATAAAACAGATGAAATTATTCGGATTAGGAATGAACGTTTCAGCATTATTATCTATGATTTGGATATTATATTCAGGAAGTCTATTGAGTTTAAATGGCAGCTAGGCTAATTTCTTCTTAGGTTTTAAGCTTATCAAATACACCCCGGAGACTACCATCACACAACTTAATATTTTTACCAGATTAATATCTTGCCCATATTCTGTGTCATTAAATATATAAGCATAAATACTTACCATTATAAAAGTCACTGCAGGTTGTACATAAGTATAGCTTCCAGCAACAGATGGTGATACAGATTTTAGAGCATAAATATTGAATAAATAAGCTAAAAAAGTAGTGCCTACTACCACAAAAGCAACCGCTAAATACGTATTGATCGTAAAGGTTGAAAAATCGGTATTTAAAATATCATTGATACCAAAAGGGAACATAAATATAAACCCAAAAAAGAATATCCATGCAATTACAGTTAAGCCATTGTACTTTTTCATTAGTGGCTTTACAAGCACTAAATACATGGCGTAAGAACTGGCATTAATGAATACTAATGAATTTCCAAGTAAAGAACTGTTTCCGCCAGAGTCTTTCCCATACCAAACTAAAAAGATAGCACCGATGCTACCGATTGTAATTCCTAAAATTTTGTTTGTAGTTATTTTTTCTTTTAAAAGGATAGAACTAAAAATAAGAGCGATTACAGGTATAAATGTAATGATAATGGAAGCGTCTATTGGAGACGTTAAATTTAAACCATGGAAAAATAACAATTGATTAGTAGCTACCCCCAAAAGTCCGCATAAAACTAAACGCCAAAGATCTTTTTTTGCATCACTCTCTTTAATAAACAATTTTATAATCCAAAATAAGAGTCCAGCTCCTAAAATTCTAAGAAATACAAAGGCGCCAGGTCCTATTTTGTTAGGCATTACACCTTTGGCAATCAAATGATTTGCGCCATAAATAATATTTGCGCCAAGTAACGCAATATGTGCTTTATAATTTTGTATTGACACTGTTAAATGATTTTATGGTCGGCGCAAAAGTAGACATTAGTTTCTACTAAAACTTAATTTTTTATGGCTTTTAGTTGAGTATATAAATTAGAACCAAAGGCTTTATAGTGTACTATTTAAAATGTAAATTTGCAGCTTTAAATTTTGTCATTACGAGTAGTAAAATGACATGGTAATCTCAGAAACAATAATTTTGATAAAAAGATTGCCATATCACACACTTAATAAAGTGTGATTCGCAATGACATCTGTTTAGTAAGTTTAGATTATGAAATATGATTTCAATACAATTGAAGAGAAATGGCAAGACTATTGGGCAAAAAACGAAACGTTTAAAGCTAGCAATAACTCAGATAAGCCTAAATATTATGTGCTAGATATGTTTCCTTACCCAAGTGGTGCTGGATTACACGTCGGTCACCCATTAGGTTATATTGCTTCAGATATTTATGCGCGTTATAAGCGTCATAAAGGCTTTAATGTATTACATCCGCAAGGATATGATAGTTTTGGATTGCCTGCGGAACAATATGCGATTCAAACAGGGCAGCACCCTGCAATTACCACAGAAACTAATATTGCAACATACCGCCGCCAGTTAGATCAAATAGGATTTTCATTTGATTGGTCTCGTGAGGTAAGAACCAGTAACCCTGAATACTATAAATGGACACAATGGATTTTTATTGAATTGTTTAATTCTTGGTTCAATAAGAATACCAATAAAGCTGAATTAATTTCAGAGTTAGAAACTATTTTTTCTGCAGAAGGAAACGCAACTATCAATGCAGAATGTGATGATGACATTGAAATATTTACTGCCGAAGAGTGGAGTAACTTTTCTTCAGAACAAAAACAAAAAATACTACTAAAATACAGACTCACATATTTAGCCGAAAGTGAAGTGAATTGGTGTCCTGCTTTAGGGACCGTTTTGGCTAATGATGAAATAGTAAATGGTGTTTCTGAACGTGGTGGACATTCTGTAATTCGTAAGAAAATGACCCAATGGAGTATGCGTATTTCTGCTTATGCAGAACGTTTACTTCAAGGGTTAGAAACGATTGATTGGACAGACTCACTTAAAGAGAGTCAACGCAATTGGATTGGCAAATCTGTAGGCGCAAGTGTTACATTTAATGTCATTACGAATGAAACAAAGCAATCTGCTGAATCTTATACTATAGAAGTTTTTACTACACGTCCCGATACCATTTTTGGCGCTAACTTTTTAACTTTAGCTCCTGAACACGAATTGGTGTCAAAAATCACCACATCAGAACAACAACAGGCAGTCAATACTTATGTTGAAGCCACTGCAAAACGTAGTGAACGCGACCGTATGGCAGATGTAAAAACTATTTCTGGAGTGTTTACAGGGGCCTATGCAGAGCATCCATTTACAAAACAACCAATGCAAATATGGATTGGTGATTATGTATTGGCTAGTTACGGTACAGGAGCAGTAATGGCAGTTCCTTGTGGAGACCAACGTGATTATGAATTTGCAAACCATTTTGGTATTGATATTCCTAATGTATTTGAAGGGGTTGATATTAGCGAAGCTGCACATGCAGATAAAGACAATACCGTCATTGCTAATAGTGATTTCTTAAACGGATTGCCTTATAAAAAAGCATTAAAACGTGCTATTTTTGAATTGGAAAAAATTGGCCACGGACAAGGAAAAACTAATTACCGATTGC
>CAZECB010000071.1:0-8135 GCA_964510745.1 uncultured Flavobacteriaceae bacterium
TTAGAAATCATATTCCTCTGAATGCCTCGTATGCTTGCATCGAGGTGATTTACTTTTTTAATGAAGAAACGATATAAAGTATTAATTGTACTAACACTTATTATTGTAGTAGTAATCTTTTTTTTAGTTAATAATGTATTACCTTATGCTATTATTAAACCGCCACGTGTTGAAGCTGAAAATGCACTTGTTGAACAGAACAAATCATTTCAAGCAATAAAAGTAACTTCTTTTGATTCTTTAAAGCTAGAGGGGTATTATGTGAAATCAATTCTAGATCATACCTATGCCTCTATAATATTAGTTCATGGAATAGGAGGATGTAAAGAGCACTTTTCTGAATTAGCAATACGTTTATCTAATCAAGGTTACGACATATGGTTTTTTGATAGTCGAGCGCATGGTAAAAGTGAAGGAGTGTATACTACTTATGGGTTTTATGAAAAAGAAGATATATCTTCAATAATTAATCAAATCAAAAAAACATCTAATACTAAAATTGGTATTTGGGGGAATTCACTTGGTGGTGCTATAGCTATTCAAGCATTAGAATATGACAAACGAATAGATTTCGGAATTATAGAAAGCACATTTTCAGATTTACACCAAATTGTTTACGACTATCAAAAAAGAATGACTAAGGGAGTTGGATTAAGATTTCTTTCCAATCAGACATTAAAAAAAGCAGGAAAGATCGCAAACTTTAATCCTTATACCGTTAAACCTATTGAATCTGTTAAAAATATTACACAACCTATTTTTTTTAGCTCATGGAGATGCTGATGAAAATATTAATGTTGAATACGGAAAACAGCTGTTTAATAATCTTGCTTCAAAAGAGAAAGAATTAGCTATTATTAAAGAAGGAGAACATTTTGGATTATTTCAAACTGAAGGGGTTGAGTATGAAAATAAGATTCGAAAGTTTTTATTAAATCAACAAAACAAGTGAAAGTATATCTTAAATGTTAAAATTTAATGCATTTTGTCGATTAATTAAGTTTTTAAACGTAAAAACTAAAAAATAGTCTGATATTAGTAATCCCAAATTAACCAAATTAAAACTAAACCTATGGATGCTACAACAAATCTACCAGAACCTACTTATGGATTTAAATCGTTTTTTATGAGTGTTAAAAATACAATTAATTTAATGAAAAATGTAATACGATTAGCTAAGAGATTATTGATGCTATAACCCTTTTGGGATAGCATCAATTAATTTTTTGGTATAGGCTTTAGCAGGGTTTTTATAGACTGTATCTGCATCGCCTATTTCTTCAATTTTTCCGTTATTCATTACTAGTAATTGATCTGACATATATTTCACAACAGCCAAATCATGTGAAATAAAAATGTATGTAAATCCAAAATTAGCTTTTAGATCATTTAATAGATTTAAAACCTGTGCTTGTACAGAAATATCTAAAGCAGATACAGATTCATCGCAAACTATTAACTTAGGTTGTAATGCAATTGTTCTAGCGATACCAATGCGTTGACGTTGACCGCCAGAAAACTCATGAGGATAACGATTAAAATGACTTTCAGATAACCCAACTCGATTTAAAATATCTAACACTTTTTCTTTTCGTTCTTTATTAGATGAATATAAATTATGGACAATCATAGGCTCCATAATTGCTTTTCCAACAGGAATCCTCGGATTCAATGAAGAATAAGGATCCTGAAATATAATTTGAATATCTTTTCTAAGCTTTCGTAGATTGGCTTTTTTTAATTGAGTAATATCTATTCCATTATATAAAATATGTCCAGCTGTTGCCTTGTCTAATTGAAGAATAGCGTTTCCTAAAGTAGATTTTCCACAACCAGACTCACCAACCAAACCTAAAGTTTCGCCTTCATATAATTTAAAACTAACAGTGTTTAAAGCTTTAAGAGAATTAGGTTTTTTGAAAAATCCAGAACGTGAAATATATTCTTTTTCAAGGTTAATGATTTCTAATAATGGGGGTTTTGAGTAAATTAATTGATGCTGTTTTTCTCTTTCAACTTTATCAATGATAGTATTTGATATAGTATCATCAATATAATCTTTTACAGTCGGTAATTTTTTTAGTCGATACTCTAATGAAGGCCTAGAATTGATTAGACCTTTGGTATAAATATGTTTTGGATTTTTAAAAATAGTATTTACAGTCCCTTGCTCTACAATCTCTCCTTTATACATTACTAGTACTCGATCTGCAATTTCTGACATTAATGACAAGTCATGAGAGATAAAAATCACACTCATGTTATATGTTGCCTGTAAGCTCTTTAAGAGTTTAATAATCTCTTTTTGCACAGTGACATCCAAAGCAGTAGTTGGTTCATCTGCAATTAAAACCTTTGGTTTACAAGCAATCGCTATGGCAATCATAACACGTTGTTTTTGTCCACCAGAAATTTCATGAGGATACTTATTGTAAATGATTTGAGGAGTTGGAAGCTTTACATTTTCAAAAAGAGAAATCACTTCTTTTTTAACTTCTATTTTAGATAATGAGGTATGCTTAGTTATAATCTCTAAAACTTGCTGACCACATGTCATAGAAGGATTTAAAGAACTCATGGGCTCTTGAAAAATCATAGATATAGAATTTCCTCTAATATCTTGAAATGCTTTATGTGATAATTGAATTAGATTTAAACCTTCAAAATGAATAGCTCCAGAGATATTTGTATCAGACTTTTTCTTTACCAAGCCTAAGATCGCTAATGAAGAAACAGACTTCCCACTACCTGATTCTCCCACAATTCCTAGAATCTCATTTTCTAGTAACGAAAAAGAAATAGAGTTAACAACAGTATTATTTCCAAATGAAATTGATAGCTTTTCAATATTTAGTATAGACAAATCTAGTAATTTAGATGAGGACTAAATGTAATGAATATTTAAGAGGTCGATTTGTTTTATATTTCAAATTTGTATTTAATTTTATTTTTACTATTAAAAAAGTATAATTTGATATGTTTTTCTATGAGTAATTATAAAATAACTAAAATTTTAACATAATAACTTAAAGTTAATGATTACAGTTAGTTAGATAGTATTTCTCTCGTTTTTTTAATAACAATGAAATACAATTCATCGAAAAAACTACTGTTCAATTGATAATTTATTATTTTTTTAACATCTTTGGCAAAATCTTAACACTTTTAACGAAATTTCAACTTCCTTTAACCTTAGAAAACAAACTACCGATGAAAACAAAATTACTTTGGATAATAGGTTCTGTATTTTCAGCAACACTATTAGTATTTATTTTTAATACATCAGAGATTAAAAACACAGATTCTTCAGTTGAAGAATTAAGAAAAAAGCATGCTTCAATACTAAAGAATAGTCCTTTTAAAGAAACAATCAAATTGACAAAAAAAGAAAGGAAAGCTCAAGGATTACCTCCAAGTAGGTATTTTGAGCAAATGTGGGAGTTATCAGTGAATCCATCAACGGGACAGTTAGACGATGGTGATTTAGTAAGTATCCAGAATCAAATTAAAGAAAATCGTAACACACAAAATATTACATTTAGCACACCAGGCGAGAGTGGGAACTCATGGAATGAAAGAGGTCCTAATGATGTTGGAGGGAGAACTAGAGTTATGCTTTTTGATCCTAATGATTCTTCAAACAGAAGAGTTTTTGCAGGAGGAGTTAGTGGTGGACTGTGGGTAAATAATGATATTACCTCAGCCTCATCGTCATGGTCAAGAATACAAAATGTACCAGGAAATTTATCAGTATCTTCAATTACAGTAGATCCAAGAAATTCAAATATTTGGTATGTAGGAACAGGAGAGCAATATACGGCAGGTGATGTAGTAGGAAATGGTGTTTATAGAAGTACAGATGGTGGAAATAGTTGGAGTGCTCTTAACATTCCACCAGCAGGGCCAGCATCATTTGATTTTAATACTGCAAATTTATTTTTATCAGGGATATTTTATGTGAATGATATTATAGCTTGGGATAACGGAACATCAACTGAGTTATTTGTTGCTGTTGGCGCTCATGTTTATGGTGATGCATCAGACCCAGCAAATTGGTTGGGACTTCAAACAGCAGGAATTTACAGATCTACAAACGGAGGGACTTCATGGAACAGAGTAGAATCTGCAAATATGCAATTTGATTTTAGTGGCGAAACTTATCAGTTTATCCCAAATGATTTTGAAGTAGGGGCAGATAATAGATTATGGGTAGGAACAATCACGACACCAGGAATAGGTGGCGGAGGCGGTGGCCGTGTATTTAGTACAACCAATGGTAGTACTTGGACCGAGGCTAGTGGATCACCATTACCAGATTCAAATAGAGTAGAATTAGCAGTATCATCATCTGATGCTAACAAATTATATGCACTAACTCAGGGAAGTGGTAGCACGCCAGTTCACGTATATAGTACAACTAACGCATTTAATACTGTAACCACAGCTGCTTTACCAAATGATGCAGATAATGGTATTTCAGCCAATGATTTCACAAGAGGGCAAGCCTTTTATGATTTAATGATCGAGGTAAATCCATCAAATGATAATATTCTTTATGTAGGAGGAATTGATCTTTTTAGATCTACAAATAGTGCAAGCTCATGGACTCAAATCTCAAAATGGTCTAATAATCCTGGATTAGCAGGATTACCAGTGCCTTTAGTTCATGCTGACCAACATGCAATGACATTTAGGCCAGGAAATTCAAATCAAGCTGTTTTTGGAAATGATGGAGGTATTTTTTATGCTTCTAGTTTATCAGGTGCATCAAACTCTGGTTCTGCAATTGGTGTTAGAAATAATAATTATAATGTAACGCAATATGTAAAAGCAGGAATAGGACCAAATGGTCCAGGAGATCTTGCAGGAATATTTACCGCAGGAGCTCAAGATAACGGTAGTCAGGCATTTAGAAATACAACTGCAGGAATTAATGGCTCTGAAGAATTATCTGATGGAGATGGGTTTTATACATTTGTAGATAAAGATGGTCAATTTATGATCGCCACTTTTGTAAATAATGTGATCTATAGATTTAATTTACCATGGGATGGAAGAGGAAGACGTCAAGGGGGATCAACGACATTGTCAAGTGACCAGAGTCGTGGGGATTTTGTCAATCCAATGGATTATGATAGTGATGCAAACCGATTGTTATCAAATAACTCTAACAGAACAGAAAATGCAATATTATCTATAAACGTAGCAGCAAATAATAGAGGAAGCTTAACTAATGGAGCATTAACAGATAGTCCAACAGCATTTAGAGCCTCTCCGTTTGCAAATAATGTATGGCATGTAGGGTTAGCAGATGGAAATTTAGTACGATTATCAAATGTTACAAATACAAGTGCCACGTTTACGTCAATCACGACCCCATTTGTTGGATCAGTATCTTCAGTGAGATATGGAGCAACGGCAAATGATTTAATGGTAACGATTCATAATTATGGAGTAATCAGTGTATGGTCATCATCAGATGGTGGAGCAACATGGGATAATAAGGAAGGTGATCTTCCAAATTTACCAGTTAGAGATATACTTCAAAATCCATTGAGTAGAAATGAAGTAATAGTAGCAACACAGATGGGTGTTTGGACGACTAATAATTTTGATAGTGCAAGCCCTAATTGGGTACAAGCATTTAATGGGATGAGTGATGCTAGTGTAACATCATTTGATTATTGGGCAAGAGGAGGAAACGATAATAATAATATCATTATAGCATCTACTTATGGTAGAGGTGTCTTTACAGGATCGTTTACTACAACAGCAGTACTTGATTTACAAGCACCATCAAGACCTACAAACTTAGTAGCTTCAGGAGAAACGCAAACTACTGTAAATTTAAATTGGGACGCATCTACAGATAATGTAGGAGTTACAGATTATGATGTTAGGCAAGATGGCGTAGTAGTAGCAACAGTAGCAGGGACAAATTATCAAGTTACAGGCTTAACCGCAGACACAAGCTATGAATTTAGAGTAAGAGCAAATGATGCTGCAGGCAATCAATCAACAAATAGTAATGCAGCTAATGTAACTACCCAATCTGCACCAACAAGTTCAGGTTGCTCAGGAGGAATAAATACATTTCCATATTCAGAAGGCTTTGAAGCAGGATTAGGAGGATGGACTCAATCTACAGCAGATAATTTAGATTGGACAAGAGATGCTAATGGAACACCATCTAGTGGGACAGGACCAGCATCTGCTATAGAAGGTAGTTTCTATATGTATGTAGAAGCTTCTGGTCAAGGATCAGGATTTCCAAACATGCGAGCAATTTTAACATCGCCATGTTTTGATTTAAGTAATTCAAGTCAAGCAACATTTACATTTAGAAATCATATGTTTGGGTCAGATGACTTTGGAAGTATTGATTTAGAAATTAGTGATGATAATGGAACGACTTGGACGAGTATCTGGAACAGAACAGGAAACAGAAGTAACCAATGGAATACAGAGAACATTGATTTAAGTTCATATGCAGGAAGTAATGTTCAATTACGATTTAATAGAGTCACAGGAGGCATCTGGCAAGCAGATTTTGCTTTAGATGATATTAGTTTAACGGATGGATCAACACCTCCACCACCACCATCAAATTGTACAGGACCATCTATAAGTTCATTTCCATATACAGAGACGTTTAATGGAGGAATAGGTTTATGGACACAAGATGCTTCAGACGATGGAAATTGGACATTAGATGCTAATGGTACACCATCAAATAATACAGGGCCATCTGCAGATTTTAGCGGAAATAGTAATTATTTCTTTACTGAAGCTTCAACTAATAGAGATCCAGGACCTAATGCTACAGTAAATTTATTAAGCCCATGTTTTGATTTAACAGGAAGTACAAGTGCAAACTTTATATTTAACTATCATATGTTTGGATCAAACACAGGGAGTTTAAGATTAGATGTAAGTACTGATAATGGTGTGACTTGGTCTACACAAACAAGCTTAGTTGGACAGCAACAAGGAAGTAGTGGAGCACCATGGTTGTCAAGAACAGTTAATTTGAATGCCTTTACAGGACAGTTTATTAGACTGAGATTATCTGCAACCACAGGAAATAGATTTAGAAGTGATATCGCTATAGATCAATTAAGTTTAACAATTTCTAATAATGCTTCCAGAGAAGAAGATAATGATATAGTATTAGGGTTAGATTTAAAAGATGTGATTTTATATCCAAATCCAGTGAGTGGTAATAGTCTTAATGTACAATCTTCATTTGAAAACTTAAACTATGAGGTTTATAATATCATTGGTCAGGTTGTAGCAAAAGGAAATATTACTAATACTAATACTATTGATATTAGTAATTTAAATTCAGCAGTATATCATATTAAATTTAATTCTGGGGAGCAAACAATAATGAAACGCTTTATTAAGCGATAGTGATTAATAGCAAATAATCAACCTATTTATTTTAAAAAGTCCAGACGAAAATTCTGGATTTTTTTTTTACAATTATTTTGAAAGTAAGAAAATTCTTTTTTTTGTTTATGGGTTTCCCATAAATCGCTTATAATGAAGTATAAAACTAATTTAAAAGATGCTTTTTAATTAAAATAATATGTAACTTCAAGATATATTAACTCTCCCTATAACTAAACTAACACTTATGAATAAAATATTACTATTTAGTATTTTAAGTTTATTGTATACAATAAACTTATCCTCACAAACCTCGCCAGGAGGTGTATCTAACAATCTTAGTTTTTGGTTAAAAGCTGATGCTGGAGTTACTCAATCAGGAGGTTTGATAAGCCAATGGAGTAATCAAGTAGGTATAGGAAGTATCGATCAAACTAATAATATAAATCGTCCAAGTTTTATAAACAATGGATTAAATTTCAACCCTGCTATTTCTTTTAATAGTGCGCAAACAGATTTTTTAAGAACTAATGACGAGGTTTGGGATGCAAATACTGTGATTATGGTATTTAATCCGACTGCCAACTTAGGAAATGGAGGAGGGGTTGAACTTGTATTGGTTTACGATATTCCTAATAATCCTAATGGAGATGCTGGTATAGGAATTGGTAACTTAGGAGATCTTTCTTCAACTTTTTCAGGTTTAGGAAACAGTAATTTCTTTAATTCAACAGATATTAGCC
>CAZECB010000072.1:0-8127 GCA_964510745.1 uncultured Flavobacteriaceae bacterium
TATAATATACGAAAATTAATTCGTTTTAGGACTACTTACGGACATACAATTATTTATTACCAAATACAGATGAAAGTAATGAAATTGATTATAATTTTATTGATATAAACTTAAGATATAGACCTAAAAATAAAAATATTGAGTTTAATTTAACAGGGAAAAATCTTCTTAATGAAGATAATTATAGAATAATTCAGACATCTGATTTTTCAACAAATACTTTTCAAACAAATATTTTACCTTTATATATACTATTTAATGTATCTCTTAATTTTTAAATTGAATAATTTATCAAAAAAATATTAATTTATTAACAAATACTATTTTACATTTTAAAGAACTACTATAAAAAGAAAGATAAAAGGTATTTGTTTAAATTGATATAGTTTTAGAGAAATAGTGTATTAAGTAAAATAAAAAAGGGGCAATAAGCCCCTTCTAAATAATTAATAAGAAAAGTATCTACTTTTCAATAGTTTTTTCTGAATCTTCCATCATCATTTTTTTATCTTCTTCAGTAATTTTGGTGTGTTCAGATTTTAAATTTTGATGTTCTTTATCCATTTTTTCATGCTCAGACTTCATAGCCTCGTGTTCTTTTTTCATATCTTCCGTATTAACTTTACCTGAAGCATGTTTAGTCTCTAATTCAGCATGCTTTTCTAAAAGTGCTGTGTGCTCATCAATAAGTTTTTGATGTTTTGAAAGTAAAATACTATGTGCCTTTTCCATACCTAAATGAAGTGAGTCATTTTCGATTGTACTGTGTGCGGTAATCATTTTTTCGTGATTGTCTGTCATTGCATCATGTTCTGAAGTCATTGCTTCATGAGCTGTTTTCATTACAATATGTGCAGCTACAAGTTCTTTGTGTTCAGCAGTCTCAGCTGGGTTTTGTTTACAGGAAACAACAGTAAGCATTACTGCTAAAATCATTACATATTTCATAAGTATAGTATTATATATTGTGGGTAAAGATATTTATTTCTTTGCAGTTCGCTCTATTTTTTTATTCATCTCTTCAAGCCATTTAAATTCTTCTTGAATTTGCTTACGACGTTCCATAACAACATTAACTTTAGCATCAATTTCTGCTTGTAACTTCTGTTTACGTTGACGTTCAACATATTCTTTTTCAATAATAACATGTTGAGTTTTTTTAAGTTTGGATTTTTTTTGATGTTTATTAATCAATAATATAGCAATAACTAGTATAACTATTACTGAGATGGCTAGTAATATAATAATCCAATCTTCCATAAGGTATATATATCTTAATACGGAATAAAGATATAAAAAAGTTAAGGATTCAATTAAATGTATTAGGTCTAATACATTTTAAAACGTCAAACCTACTATTATAAGTTAATTAAAATGTTTAATGATATTATTAACAGCGCCTTTATTTTTTGAAATATAACGTGAATTCAATGTCCCTGTTTTTAATCGAAATGAATTATCCTCAATTAAATTATTTAAAATAGAATTAAATTCATCTTGATTTGAAATTGAAAATAACCCACCATTTTCTAGTAGTTGATGTGCTTCAGGAAATTTCTCAAAATGATTGCCAATGATAATCGGAACTCCAAAAACAGCAGGTTCTAATATATTATGCAGCCCCGTATTTCCTATAGCACCACCAACATAAGCAATATCTGCATAATTATATATTTTAGATAAAATACCTATGGTATCAATAATAAAAACTTGATATTCTGAAAGATCTTGGTTTTCTTTTTCTGAAAACAAGAGTGTTTTCTTATTAATTTTAGATTTTAAATGTTCAATTTGTTGTGATTTGATGTTATGAGGCGCTATTATAAATTTAATGTCTTTATCTAAATTATTAATGTATTCAATTAATAATCCTTCACCTTCAGGCCAAGTACTACCAGCAACAATACAAAGTTTGTCTTGCTTAAACTCTTCAATAAAATCTAAGGTGTTATCTGTATTTAATTGATTAGAAACACGATCAAATCTTGTGTCTCCAGAAACAGTAACGTTTTTAAAATGATAGTGTTCTAATAGTGTTTTTGAATTTTCATCTTGCACAAAAATATGCTCAAAAGCATACAATGATTTTTGCATCCAAGTCCCATAAAACTTAAAGAAACGTTGTTCTTTTCTAAATAAAGCCGAAATCAGTATAGCACGAATATTTCTAACTGCTAATTCACTTAAATAGTTAGGCCAAATATCGTATTTTACAAAAACCACAAATTCAGGATGTACTAAATCAACAAATTGCTTTGCATTTTGTTTTGTATCTAAAGGCAAGTAAACAACAACATCTGCGATAGGTGAGTTTTTTCGTATTTCATAACCCGAGGGCGAAAAAAAACTTAATATGATTTTATGAGTAGGATATTTTTCTTTAATGACCTCAAACACAGGTAAACCTTGCTCATACTCACCTAAAGAAGCGCAATGAAACCAAATGGTTTTGTCTTCTACTGAAATTTTTGATTTTAATATTGAAAACGTTTCTGCTCTACCTGTAATGCCGTGTTGTAATTTGTCATTAAAAAGTGCAATACCTTTAAGGGGTAAGGCAATAGTTTTAATGAGTATGTCGTAAAGCAGTTTCAATAGATTTCTTTATTGCTAAAATACATTTCTTTACTTAAATTTCATGTGTTATATTTAGTAAACTAATTGCCAACTATAGGGGTATAGATTTTGTATATTTATAAAAAACTAAATCTAATGAAAAAACGAATTACTTTAATTGCGGTATTATGTGTTGTAATTCTATCTTATAGCCAAACACCAGAGATACAGATTTTACCTGTTGCTTCAGGTTTTGATAACCCACTTGATATTCAAAATGCAGGAGATGAGCGTCTTTTTATTGTAGAACAATCTGGTGCAATTAGGATTATAAATGCTGATAATACAGTAAATAACACGTCTTTCATAACTATTCCTGTGAATGATAATGGTAATGAACAAGGGCTTCTTGGTTTGGTTTTTCACCCCAATTATGTAAATAATGGGTTTTTTTATGTACATTATACAAGAAGTGATGGGACCTCTCGAATATCAAGATTTACAGTGTCTAGCAATCCAGATGTAGCAGATATAAATTCTGAATTTATACTCTTAGAAATAGATCAACCTTTTTCAAATCATAATGGGGGAGGTCTTGCCTTTGGATTAGATGGTTTTTTATATATAAGTATAGGAGATGGTGGTAATGGAGGTGATCCTGGTGATAGAGCACAAAATTTAAATACATTATTGGGGAAAATATTACGTATTGATGTAGATAATCAAGACGCGAATTTAAATTACAGTATACCAGTTGATAATCCTTTTGTAGGCAATAATAATTCTAGAGGGGAAATATGGGATTATGGACTTCGTAATCCATTTCGTTTTTCTTTTGATAACGAAACAGGAGCTATGTGGATTGGTGATGTAGGTCAAAATGCTATGGAAGAAATTGATAGAGGAACTGGAAGTGGTCATAATTACGGATGGCGTTGTTATGAAGGAAGTAGTCCTTTTAATACTTCTGGATGCCCTAACCAAAATGAGCTTACATTTCCTGTAACAGAATACCCACATGATAATAGTTGTAATTTTTTCTCTGTAGTAGGAGGCTATGTATATAGGGGCCAAGATTTCCCGAATATGCAAGGGTTGTATTTCTTTTCAGATACTTGTGCTAATAATATTAGATATATCAATGCTGATACCCTAGGAGAAGTTACTTTAAGTGAAAGCTTTGACGGTAATTCTTTTGTGTCTTTTGGTGAAGATCAAAATAATGAATTATATATCGCAGGGCTTACCGGAACTATTTACAGAGTTATAGACGCTCAAACGTTAAGTACTGAAGATAGTGTGTTGTCAGAAAATAAAATAAATATATATCCAAACCCAACTACAGATATGTTAACAATCTCTTTTCCTAATTTTAGTGATATAGATACGTTAACGATTTATAATATTTCTGGAAAGTTTGTGAGATCTGTGCCAATACAAGATAAAACAACTCGTATTTCTATTAAAGATTTATCTTCTGGAATCTATCTGTTACAATCTAAAAAAACAGGATCTACACAAAAGTTGATTGTGCAGTAATAAGCAATTCATTTTCAATGATACTAAATTAATAATCTAGGTTATATTTAGGGTGATTTCAATGATGGTTTTTATTTAAAATTAAACGGTATACCCTCAGCATTATAAATAATTAACAATGATTTTCTTTGATGTTAAAACACATTTCCTTGTTTGAATTTTGTATTTTCGTTGTCACTAAAATTAAACTTCGCTTTATAGCAATTACGAATGAAAAAAATTCAAATGGTAGACCTTAAAGGTCAATACGAAGGGATAAAAGAAACAGTTAATAATTCCATTACTGAAGTACTAGAATCTACAGCTTTTGTAAATGGACCTGAAGTACATGCATTTCAGAAAAATTTAGAAGACTATTTAGGAGTAAAGCATGTAATCCCTTGTGCCAATGGTACAGATGCTTTGCAAATAGCAATGATGGGCCTAGGATTGAAACCAGGAGATGAAATCATTACTGCAGATTTTACTTTTGCAGCAACAGTAGAGGTGATTGCACTATTAAATTTGACGCCTGTTTTAGTAGATGTAGACCCTGACACATTTAATATCAATATTGAAGCTATTAAAAATGCCATTACACCAAAGACTAAAGCAATTGTGCCAGTACATTTATTTGGGCAATGTGCTAATATGGATGCGGTGATGGAGTTGGCAAAGACTCATGATTTATTTGTGATTGAAGATAATGCACAAGCTATTGGTGCAACATATACATCAAGTAATGGAAGTAAAGCAAAAGCAGGAACTATAGGTCATGTAGCATCAACATCATTTTTTCCATCTAAAAATTTAGGGTGTTATGGAGATGGTGGCGCTATTTTTACCAATGATGATGATTTAGCACATACTATTCGAGGCATTGTAAATCATGGGATGTACAAACGCTATCATCATGATGTTGTTGGAGTTAATTCTCGCTTAGATGCCATACAGGCTGCAGTATTAAATGCGAAATTACCTAAGCTTAATGCGTATAATAAAGCACGCCAATCTGCTGCTAGAAAATATAATGAAGCCTTTAAAAATATAGATGCAATTACAACACCAGTAACAATATCAGAATGTGACGGCATTTGTGATACATGTGATTGTCATGTGTATCATCAATATACATTAAAAGTGAAGGGAATAGATAGAGATGCTTTGGCTCAACATTTGAATGATAATGGAATTCCTTGCGGAGTGTATTATCCAATTCCTTTACATAGACAGAAAGCATATGTAGATGATCGCTATAATGAAGCAGATTTCCCAGTAACTAATCAATTGATTAAAGAAGTGATTTCATTACCAATGCATACAGAGTTAGATGATGAACAAATTAATTTTATTACCTCTAAAGTGATTGAATTTGTAAATGGCTAAAATACTCGTCACAGGTGGCTTAGGGTTTATTGGATCACACACGGTGGTTGAACTCCAAAACGAAAGGTTTGAGGTCGTTATTATTGATGACTTATCTAATTCATCAATTGAGGTTTTAAACGGAATTACTAAAATCACAGGTAAAACCCCCACTTTTGAACAATTTGATTTAAAAGATAAAACTAAAGTACAAGAGTTTTTTAAGTTGAATCAAGATATTAAAGGTATAATTCATTTTGCAGCTAGTAAAGCAGTTGGAGAGAGTGTTGAAAATCCTTTGATGTACTATGAGAATAATATTAATACATTGGTGTATGTACTTCAAGAATTAAAAGAATTAAACACTGCTAACTTTATTTTTAGCTCATCTTGTACGGTTTATGGACAAGCTGATGTAATGCCAATTACAGAAAGTGCGCCTATAAAACCAGCAGAATCTCCTTATGGAAATACCAAACAAATAGGAGAAGAAATTATAAAAGACACTTGTAAAGTTAATTCAAATATTAAAGCTATTGCCTTGCGTTATTTTAATCCTATAGGTGCCCATCCTAGTGCTGAAATAGGAGAATTACCTATCGGAATTCCTCAAAATTTAGTGCCGTTTATTACACAAACAGGAATTGGAATGAGAAAACAATTATCAGTTTTTGGAGACGATTACCCAACTCCTGATGGAACTTGCATTCGTGATTATATTCATGTGGTAGACCTAGCAAAAGCACATGTAGTGGCATTACAACGTTTACTAAATGAGAATAACAACACTAATTACGAAACTTTTAATGTTGGTACAGGTAAAGGAAGCTCCGTGTTAGAGGTAATAAAATCTTTTGAAAAAGTTTCAAATCAAAAATTGAAGTATAAAATCGTAGATCGAAGAGCTGGTGATGTTATTTCAGCTTATGCCAATACGACAAAAGCAAATAATGATTTAGGTTGGTCAGCAAAATCTACTTTAGATGACGCGATGTTATCAGCTTGGAAATGGGAACAATACATAAGAAAATAATATTAATAAATTTAAATAAAGTATGAAGAAGATATTTTTTACACTATTGGTAATGCTATCATTTAGTATTACAGCTCAAGACATATATTTACATTGCGGTAAATTGGTAGATACCAAATCAGGAAAAGTGTTAACTAATAAAACCGTAGTGGTTTCTGGAAATAAAATCACTTCAGTTAATGATGGATATACTATTCCAAAAAACTCAAATGATAAAATTATTGATTTAAAAAACAAAACTGTAATGCCTGGATTAATTGATTTACATGTGCATATTGAAAGTGAAACTAATCCAAGAAGTTTTGTAGCAAAATATACAGATAATGAAGCCGATGTAGCATTTCAATCTACAGTATATGCAAAACGTACTTTAATGGCTGGATTTACTACGGTAAGAGACTTAGGTGGTTCAGGGGTTAATATAGCTTTACGTAAAGCTATTGATGCTGGTAAAGTAGATGGACCGAGAATTTTTACAGCAGGTAAAATTATTTCTTCTACAGGAGGTCACGGAGATCCAACTAATGGTGGTAAAGCCGAATTATTAGGTGATCCAGGACCAAAAGAAGGTGTTGTAAACTCACCAGCAGATGCTCGTAAAGCAGTACGTCAACGTTATAAAGAAGGTGCCGATGTGATTAAAATTACAGCTACTGGTGGTGTACTAAGTGTCGCTAAAAATGGAAGTAATTCTCAGTTTACAGTTGAAGAATTAGAAGCCGTAGTATCTACAGCTAATGATTACGGAATGTTAACTGCTGCGCACGCTCATGGAGATGATGGGATGCAACGCGCTGTAAAAGCAGGAATTAAAACCATTGAGCACGGTACGTTTATGAGTAATGAGACTATGGATTTAATGAAACAAAAGCAATCGTATATGGTACCAACTATTAGTGCTGGAAAATATGTTGCAGAAAAAGCAAAGATTGATGGGTTTTATCCAGCTATTATTGTTCCTAAAGCTTTAGAAGTAGGACCACAATTACAAGGTACTTTTGCTAAGGCTTATAAAAGAGGTGTGCCCATTGCATTTGGTACAGATGCAGGCGTATTTCCTCATGGAGATAATGGGAAAGAGTTTCGTTATATGGAAGAAGCAGGTATGCCCGCTATAGAAACGATTCAATCAGCAACCGTTACAAATGCTAAGTTATTAAATAGCGAAGATGAATTAGGGCAAGTTGCCTCTGGTTTTTTTGCTGATATCGTAGCAACAGATGATGATCCTACTAAAAAGATTTCTACAATGGAAAATATTGTTTTTGTAATGAAGAATGGGGTGATTTATAAGAAATAAATATCACATAAGTCATTACGAGGAATGAAATGACGTGGTAATCTTTAAATTGAAAGCTTAAAATAGAAAGATTGCTTCGCTATGCTCGCAATGATAGATAATAAAAAAGGCCTTAACAATTTAAAGTTAAGGCTTTTTTTATTAATTATTGATAGATGGGTGTAAATCACTAACTCCATTTAAAGGAATAAATTTAATATCTTTATTTGAAGCTTTGATATGACTTACATCATTTCCTAATAAAAACTGAGGGATAGCTTGATCAAAAATTTTAACATTCCACATTGCTTGTTCGTGACCAGCATTTTTAACTACTACCTAAAATCCGCAGCTGATTTTTTGTTGTTAGTTTAGG
>CAZECB010000073.1:0-8034 GCA_964510745.1 uncultured Flavobacteriaceae bacterium
TTCATCTTTACTTAAAAAATATTCTGCCAAACTACTACTAACAATTATAGTATTTAAAGGATCTTGAATGCTATCACTTAATTTGTAGGACCTTTTTAAAAGCTTATGTATTTCAAAAGTATTATTATTTTTATTAATTAATTTAGAATAAGCACTATTATTTAAAATTGTAATATAAGTACTTATATCCTTATTAAACAATTCGTCATCTTCTAATAATTTATCGTATAATGAGATTGATTTGTCATAATTTCCAATTTTATTATACGTTCTAGCTAAATTAATTGTTGTTGATACTGTATAAAAATAATTGTCAGTAATTTTATTGCTGAATCCTAAAGATTCATTATGATATTCTATTGCCTTACTGTAATTACCAAGCTGTAGAGATATTATTCCGTTAAGATTATATAAGGACCATAATGTATCTAGGTTATTTTCAGTTACTGGTAAAGATTGTATTAAATTTATGGCTTTAAATACATTTATCTGCCCTCCAATATAATCTCTTTCAGTTTCCTGAATTACTGCCATATTAAGTAATGATTCTCCTTGATTTCTAATATCATTAAGTTCATGATAGAGTTTTACTGCATTTGAATAATAAAAATAAGCACTATCATTTTGTGATTTTAAACCATCGTAATACCATGCTAAATTATCATTTGCTCGAGCTAAAGACAATGAGTCTCTTAATTTATATGCGATATGTATATTTTCTTTATTTACATTTTTAAATATGTCATATTCATCAGAGATTTCAGCAATAATTGATAAAAATTGGTTACTCTTCAAAACTGTTGAGTCAATACCAATAGTTTTTGATAATTCAACTGCTTCTTGGGCGTATTTTAACCGTTCATTTAATTCAATAGTATCATTTCTCACTAAATTTCTTAACTTAACAATACTCTCTATTTTAATGTCTTGAGAATGGTTTTGAGCAATAGAACACGTAATAGTTAATAAAAAAGAATAGGTAATTAAGTGCTTAAACAATTTTTATTAATTTATGATTCTTTCAAATTTATAATAATAAATTTAAAAGAGCTTTACTTTAAAAAAGTAAAGCTCTTTTTTTATTAATTTAAACCATAATATCTACTAAACTTCTTCAAAAGTCTGCTTTTTAATTTTTCCTTTTTTACTTCCACCCTCACCAGTTATTTTAAAATCATCCTTATCAATTTTTAAAATTTCATCAGGATTAATACTTGGTTGAGAATTATAAGTAATCACTGATACAGTTAAACAAAATACGGCTACTAATGCTAAGGTTTTTAAAGTTTTCATAATTTTTAAATTTAAAAGGTTTATTATATATAATTTTAGTTTATTAATCTTTAGATATACCAACAGTTTTTAGATAATTGTGGGGAACACAATAGACCAATGGTAACGATGGTTTTTGATTTAAATGAAGGAGCCTCAACTTTTAATAAAAAGTTGACAAAATTAGGCTATTGATTACTTTAAAAAAGTTTAAATTTATTGAGGCGCATAAGAAAAAAAGTAAACTTATCTTTAACTAATAGAAATTTATTTAATTTTTCGATGAAATACATAAAATTTGGATTAAAATCATTTAACTGTATTTTTTCTTACGTTTTTATGAATTTTATATCAATTCCTTTTAAATTTTAACAGCAAATTAAATTTTAAAACACCGATTAAGCGCTATATTTGATTATATATAACGACGATTTATGATTTCTGTTAATGATGCTTTAAATATTTTAGAGAAAAATAGCTTTTCATTAAAAAAAAGTGAGTTTATTTCTGTAATTAACGCTTTAGGATATATCTTATTTGAAGATATCATATCGCCTATAAATATGCCCCCATTTCGTCAATCGGCAGTAGATGGCTATGCTATACATTTACATAATGATGATATTAACTATATAATGACCGGTGAAGTTAAGGCTGGAGATCATTTTCATCTTAATTTAGAAAAAGGTGAGGCAGTTCGTATTTTTACAGGTGCTCCTGTGCCAGATACTACCAATGCTATAGTCATGCAAGAATTAGTAAAATCTAATGACAGTACCATTTCTATACAAAAAATACCTAATCTTGAACAAAATATTCGTCCTTTAGGAGAGCAAACCAAAAAAGGAGAAATTGCGCTAAAAAAAGGTACTCGATTAACCTCAGCAGGAATTGCGTATTTAACCTCATTAGGAATTACAAAAGTCAACGTATATCAAAAACCATCTATAGCAATCATTGTAACAGGAAATGAATTGATTCAAGCAGGGCAACCTTTAAGCTATGGGCAGATTTATGAGAGTAATGCAACAATGTTAGTTTCAGCATTACAAAGTTTAGGTCATCTCAATACTACTGTTTATAAAATAGCAGACGATTATAAAAGCACTGTCAACACGCTTCAAGAAGCAATTTCTAAAAATGATGTGGTTTTAGTCTCTGGAGGCATCTCTGTTGGGGATTACGATTTTGTTGGCAAGGCGCTACAAGAATTGCAAGTCAAACAGTTATTTTATAAAGTCAAACAAAAGCCAGGGAAACCTTTATTCTTCGGAAAAAAAGACAACACATATATTTTTGCGCTTCCTGGAAATCCAGCAGCGTCATTGAGTTGTTTCTATATTTATGTATACCAAACATTACAAAAATTATCTGGGGAAACTAATTTTAAACTCACTAAAACCAAAGCTAAATTAACTTTAAGCTATACTAAAAAAGGGGAACGTGCTCAGTTTTTAAAAGCTGTTTT
This sequence comes from uncultured Flavobacteriaceae bacterium, assembly GCA_964510745.1. Lineage (GTDB taxonomy): Bacteria > Bacteroidota > Bacteroidia > Flavobacteriales > Flavobacteriaceae > AU392. The sequence goes on from CAZECB010000073.1 coordinate 2,741, forward strand.
AGACCATGGAAATGTGACTATTCTTGAAGGTCAAAATTCATCTATGTTACATACATTTGCTATAGCAAATGCTCTAGTTTACATTCCAGAAGATGTTTACAACATTAAAACTAATGATGATGTAGAAGTAATTGTACTTCCTATAAATTAAAGCCTATGGAGTATAAAATAAAAAGTAGAATATGGATTGAAGCTGACGGTAATATGCTATTAGGCGAAGGTCGTGTTAGCCTATTAAAAGCCATAGATAAAGAAGGGTCATTATCAAAGGCCGCTAAATCTTTAAGAATGTCTTATAAAAAAGCATGGGATTTAATTGATGCCGTTAATAATCATGCAAAAGAACCTGTAGTAATTAAAAGTATTGGAGGAAAAGGTGGTGGCGGTGCTATATTAACTGCTCATGGAAAACATATGGTATCTACTTTTGAATCTATTAATAAAAATTGTTGGCAATTTTTAGATAATGAAGCGTTGAAAAACACATTTTCATAAAAAGTATGATAAGGAAACAGGACATCACAGGTATTATTCTAGCAGGAGGTAAAAGTTCAAGAATGGGAACTGATAAAGGAATGCTTAAATTTGAAGGCAAATCATTTATTTCTTACAGTATTGAGGCATTAACCCCACTAGTAGATGATATTATTATTGTGAGTAATAATTCAAAATATGATGTATTTAATTTAAAACGTATTGAAGATACTATTAAAGATGCTGGTCCTTTAGCAGGATTATATACTGGTTTGATAAATTCTTCAACAGAAAATAATTTAGTGCTCAGTTGTGATATTCCGTTAATTAACTCGACTGTATTAAATAAAATTATTAATGAGATTGATGATCATTTTGATAGTATTCAAGTCAAAAGTAATGGTAAATCAATGCCATTAATTGCAGCTTACAAAAAACGATGTACCTCTAAATGTTTAAAACTTTTAAATCAAGGTGAACGACGTTTACGAGTAGTTGTTAAACAATTGAAGACAAAAACTATTCCGCTAGACAAACACCTAGAAAATTGCACATTAAATGTAAATACACCAAGTGATTTAGAGCAAATTAAAACCATAAACGCGTGACGATTACAATAACATATTTTGGATTATTAGCTCAAGTTACTCAACGTAGTGAAGAAGTAATAGAGTTTTCAAAGACATCAATTTCTGATTTAATTGAGCTTCTATCTAACAAATATCCTGATTTAAAACAAAAAGATTTTCAAATAGCACAACATCAAGAAATCGCATCTAAAAATGATGTTGTTTCTAGCAATGAAATTGCACTATTGCCACCTTTTGCAGGTGGATAAATAAAATAATTAATGAATAACAGATATAGCAGACATACACTCTTATCAGAAATTGGAGAAGAGGGACAACAAAAAATTAATAATGCGAAAGTATTAGTCATTGGTGCTGGTGGTTTAGGATGCCCTATTTTACAATACCTTACTGCTGCTGGTGTAGGCACCATCGGTATCGTAGATTTTGATGTGGTGGACGAATCTAATTTACAACGTCAAATTTTATTTGGTAGTTCTTCTCTTGGAATCAATAAAGCCATAGCGGCTAAAGAGCGATTAAGCGATTTAAACTCGGAGATTACAATCACTATTTATCCAGAGAAATTAACCGCAGATAATGCCATCAATTTATTCAAATCTTATGATATTATTGTAGATGGCACTGATAATTTCTCTACACGCTATCTTATTAATGACGCAGCCATATTAACCAATAAACCTTTGGTATACGGAGCTATTTATAAGTTTGAAGGTCAAGTTTCAGTATTTAATTATCAAGGCGGTCCAAGTTATCGTTGTCTGTTTCCTACACCTCCCGAAGAAGGTACGATTGGCAACTGTGCAGATATAGGGGTTTTAGGGGTTTTACCGGGTATTATAGGGACCATGCAAGCCAATGAAGTTTTAAAATTAATCTTAGGCATTGGCAATCTGTTATCTGGACGATTACTTTGTTTTAATGCATTGACTAATAACTCAATGACTTTAAAATTAAAACGATCTGGAGCCGAAATCAAACGTGTTTTAGGTCAAAAAGAGATTTTTAAAACTATTCATAGTAAAACTATCAATTGTGAAATTCCTGTCATTGAGATTTCTATTGAAGAGGCGTTACAAAAAAAGAATATTCAGTTTTTAGATGTTCGTGAGCTTCATGAACAACCTAAACTAGACGATTTAAATCCGATTGAAATTCCGTTAAGAACTTTGGAAACAAATATAAATCAATTAAACCCTAGTTTAGAAACCATCGTGGTTTGCCAATCAGGAATCCGCAGTAAAAAAGCAGTAATCGTATTGCAAAATCATAATATTAATAATTGTTATAGTCTAAAAGGAGGTGCTATATCAGTTTTAGAACACACAAATAATTAAAGTATGAGTACTAAAAAATCAAAAAAAGTATTTGTAGACGGCGCTATTTCAGCAGCGTTTATTGGCGAATCTATTGCTAAGCATCAATCAAAAACTAGCATTGGTGCGCACGATATATTTTTAGGCCAAGTGCGTGCAGATACTATTGATGGAAAGGCAGTTTCTGCAATCGATTACACTGCATATGAAGAGATGGCAAATACTAAATTTCATGATATTAGAGAAGCAACTTTCGAAAAATTCAACCTCACCTGTATGCATATTTATCACAGTTTAGGAAAAGTCAATGTTGGTGAGATTTGCATGTTCGTTTTTGTATCGTCTCCTAGACGAAAAGAGGTTTTTAAAGCAATTGAATTTATAGTCGAAGAAATTAAAGTCAATGTTCCTATTTTCGGAAAAGAGATTTTTGAAGATGAAACGCATCAGTGGAAAGTGAATTCTTAAAATGTTGATTTGTTAAACTGTTAAATCGTTTTCTGAATAAATAATTAAAACTATGTCATATCTATTTTCTTTTGAAAAATTAAATGTTTGGATAGATTCAAAAGAGTTAGTCAAGGAGGTTTACAGGCTAACATCTAATTTTCCAAATGAAGAAAAATTCGGATTGATTAGTCAATTAAGAAGAGCACCTATATCTGTTTCATCAAATTTAGCAGAAGGAACTTCCCGTAAAACAAATAAAGACAAAGCGCATTTTTCTACAATTGCTTATAGTTCTTTAATGGAAATATTAAATCAAATTATAATAGCTAAAGAATTAGCTTATATTTTAGATAAAGATTATTCAATTTTAAGAATACAGATTGAGAAAGTATCTAATAAACTTAATGCATTAAGAAACTCTCAAATAAACAAATAACCAATTCAACGAATAAACATCAATGGTCGATATCACACATAAAACAAACACCCTCAGAATTGCTACTGCTCAAGCCATTGTAAAAGTAAGTAAGTCTGAAACTATTGAAGCGATTCAAAACAAAACAGTTCCTAAAGGAGATGTATTTGCCATGAGTAAAGCAGCTGGATTATTAGGCGTAAAAAAAACACCTGAATTACTTCCAGATTGCCATCCGCTACCTATTGAATATACAGGAATAGATTATGAAATTGACGGGTTAGAGATTAAAGTACTTTGTACTATAAAAACCATTTATAAAACTGGCGTTGAAGTTGAAGCGATGCATGGTGCAAGTGTTGTCGCTTTGAATATGTATGATATGCTCAAGCCTATTGATAAAGGTGTTGAAATTCATCAGATTAAACTCTTAGAAAAGAAAGGTGGAAAATCTGATTATAAAGACAGGTTCAGAAAAGATATTACAGCAGCAGTGATTGTGTGTTCTGACACCATTTCGGCTGGTCAAAAAGAAGACAAAGCAGGAAAAGCAATCATCTCAAAATTAGAAAGCTGTGAGGTTTCTATTTCAGATTACATTATTATTCCTGATGAGAAAGAGGTTATTCAGACAAAAGCAAAGCACTATCAAGAACAGGGTATTGATTTAATTATTTATACGGGAGGCACAGGTTTATCAGGGCGTGATGTGACTCCTGAAGCTTTAAAACCATTATTAGACAGGAATATTCCTGGTATTGAAGAAGCTATTCGTAGTTATGGTCAAAACCGAATGCCTTATGCGATGCTTTCAAGAAGCGTTGCTGGCACAATAAAAGACAGTTTGGTATTAGCATTACCAGGATCAACTAATGGTGCTAAAGAATCTATGGATGCTATTTTTCCAGCTGCATTACATATATTTAGAATTTTAAAAGGTGCTCGACACGACTAATGGAACAAAATAATCACATATTAATCGATACTTTTGGACGCGCACATAGTTATTTGCGAATTTCATTAACAGAACGTTGTAATTTACGTTGTTCTTATTGTATGCCTGCGGAAGGAATTCCGTTATCCCCAAAATCACATCTCATGGATTTTGATGAAATTTATACCATTGCCAAAACTTTTGTAGATAACGGTGTGACAAAAATTAGATTAACAGGCGGTGAACCTCTAGTACGCAAAGATGCTGCTAAAATTATTGAACGCTTAGCAAGTTTACCTGTAGAATTATCAATTACTACAAATGCGGTGACGGTAGATCGGTTTATTGATGTGTTTAAAACTAATGGAATTAACAATATCAATGTAAGTTTAGATTCTTTAAATGCTGAAAAGTTTAAAGAAATTACGCGTCGTAGCTATTTCGAAAAAGTATACAATAACATCTTATTATTAGTATCTGAAGGGTTTAATGTAAAACTCAACGCTGTGTTGATGAAAAATTTTAATGATAATGAAATTATCGATTTCATCAATTTCACAAAAGACAATGAGCTCTCTGTTAGGTTTATAGAGTTTATGCCATTTGATGGCAATAAATGGGATTTAAAAAAGATGGTATCCTATAAAGAGGTTATGACTTATGTCAATGATGCTTTTGATGAACAACAAATTATTCGATTACAAGATACGCCTAATGATACGTCTAAAAATTATAAAATAGATGATTATAAAGGCTCGTTTGCAATCATTAGCTCTGTCACTAATCCGTTTTGTGATAGCTGTAATCGTATCCGATTAACCGCTAATGGTCAAATTAAAAATTGCTTATTCTCCTCTACTGAATCTGATTTATTAACTCCATTACGAGAAGGGAAATCAATTGAACCCATCATTCAAAAAGCCATACAATCTAAATTTAAAATGCGTGGCGGGATGGATACCATGGAAAAATTGCAAGAACCTAAATTACATTCTCAAAATAGAAGTATGATTGCTATTGGGGGGTAAAATAAGTTAATTAAAGTCTACTTGAATTTTAGAACCTGAGTTCGATTAAAAAAAAGCGAGTTGATTAGTTTTAATAGATTGATATTT
>CAZECB010000074.1:0-7980 GCA_964510745.1 uncultured Flavobacteriaceae bacterium
TAATTAACGAGGCAAGCCTCGAGGTATTAAACCTAAAAGAGAATAAAGTTTTTACAAATCCTGGTGTTTTAGCAGGAATAACAGCCATTTAGTTGTTATTATCTTCTGGTGAAATTTGTTGTATGCTATCACCACCAAGTAAAGCTTCTAAATCTAAATCTTCGATGACAGATTCTTCAGGTACTTCTTCCTCAGAAGGACCGCCAAGTAAGTTGTCGAAACGACTTAAATACTCATTATATTTCTTAGTTTCTTGTAATACAAACGCTTCATCATCATATTGTACAACAACATCAACTAGAGATCTGTAATATTGTACATTTTTATAAATTTCCTCAATTAATCGACGTTGATTAATTGGAGACATGCCACTAAAGTAAATGAGCTTTTCCTGATATTTTTTAGAGACTTCAAGATAAAGATTTCGTGCTTTTTCAGTTTTCTTAACCTCATAATAAGTACTTACATAAGGCTCTAATAATGTATAGTACCCAAAAGTATTTACAGGCATTTTTTCCATTGCTAAATCAGCAATAGTTTCGGCTTTTTCCAACTTTTTCTCATTGAGAAGTTGCTCCATTAGCCTAGCGAGATTTCCTCTATACGTAATACCATTTCTACGAGTTTCAATATCGTGATAAATATTTTCGCCGCTGCCGCCCCAATTCCAATCAATAACCATATTGTACATTAAATCAGCATCAACACGACCCATATCATAAGGATTTGCTTTATCAACATGAGTTTTAATAGGAACAAGTTTATAGCACATGCCATCGAGTTGTAAGTAATCTTTAAGCCATACATAATCTTCATTACCAAAAGCACCACCAGTAAAATATATAGGACGTTCCCAATTATTATTAGCGATAATATCTAGCATTAATAAACGGTTCTTATAAATATTACTACCAATTCTTGCGTAAATCACATCCTCAATTTTATCAGCATCTTTAGATTTTACAATTCCTTGTTTTAAGACCATTTCCTTGTTTACTGGGATGCTAATATTTCGTGTCGGGAAGTAATTAAGATTCATATAATTTTTTGGGTAGTTATTAGGATCTTCACCACGACTTTCTACAACAAATCTAACCTTTGTATTAGGCTTATCACTACTTACAAAATTCATGAATGATTTAATATCCATCGTATCGTTGGCAATCTGCTTATTGATTTCTCTATGGAGGATAAAATCTCTCGTACCAGCTCTGTATTGTTTATGTGTCAATTGTGATGGAATAGGATCACTTTCATACGCTTTACGCTTCATTTGATCGATATACCAATCTGTTTGAAATAGACTGGTATTTACCACGCGGACATCAGTACGTACGCCTTCAATTTCTTGCAGATACCATAATGGGAAAGAGTCGTTATCACCTATGGTAAATAAAATAGAATTTGGTGCACAAGACTCCAGATATTTGCGTGCCATAGCATTTGCTGTGTACTTACCAGAACGGTCATGATCATCCCAGTTGTTTGCTGCCAAAATACCTGGGACAATAATAAGGCATGCTAAAGTCACTAGTGGTGCCAGTAATTTAGATCGTACACTGGCTTTTAATAAATCGTAGATGGCGTAAACGCCAAAGCCAATCCATATAGCAAACACATAGAAAGACCCAACAACAGAATAATCACGTTCTCTAGGTTCAAATGGTCTGATATTCGTGTAAAATTGTATAGCTAATCCTGTCAATAGGAAAAAAACCAGTAGCACCCAGAACCGTTTTTTATCAGTATTAAATAAAAATAATAAACCTATAAGGCCTAGAATTAAGGGCAGAAAATAATACGTGTTTCTGGCTTTGTTTTCTTTATCATCTGTTGGTAAATTGTCCTGTGTTATGTTAAGATGTAATTCATCAACAAATGGAATTCCAGAAATCCAATTCCCATTAAAATCATCATATTTTCCCTGGATATCGTTTTGTCGTCCTGTAAAATTCCACATAAAATAACGCCAATACATATACCCAAACTGATATTCGAACATGTAAAGAAGATTATCCGCAAATGAGGGTTGCTCAACAATTAAATATTGCTGCCCATAAGTACGTAAAAAGGAATCATAATCTTCATAATCCATTTCACCAGAAGCCATGCGCATTTTAAAATCTGCAACAACATTATCTATTTGTTGTTTTTCTCCTGCGGCATATTGCGCAGCTTGCTCTTCAGATAAGCCAGCATTTAATGCTTCGTTATAAGTGTTGCGTTGTAAATTTGGGTCTACTTTAAAATCAATAAGTCCAGTAAATAGCATATAGTTTTCCGTATGCTCTGTACTCCACATACGAGGTAAAATAGACGCATGCGTATGGTTGTAATTTTGTTTAGAATCTTTCCAATCATTAATCACTTCATAACGGCCAGTTTCATAGTTTTTTTCGTAATTTTTTTTATCATCTACAAAAGGCTCATCTTCATCAGCACCCGAATAAATCTCTGTAAACTGAGGCCCATAAAACAAATGTGTTTCAGGATATTGTTCTAAATTATAATACGCAAGCAATTCTCGAGCATCTGACGGATTGTTTTCATTAATAATAACATTGGCGTTAGCTCGGATTGGAAGCATCATCCATGAGGAGAATCCAACAAAAATAAAGAGCAAACAAAGAATTAATGTATTGACATGTTTAAAATCTTTTTTTCGTGTGTATTTGAGTGCAAAATAAAAAACGACAATAACTATTAAACCAGCGATTATAGTTCCTGAATGAAATGGCAAGCCAAAACTATTAACTATAAATACTTCCGTCCATCCAAAAAAGCGCAATGTATTTGGGAGTAGAAGTTTAAATATGAAAAGCAGTATTGCAGCTGCAATTATATTTACTAATACGAAGTGTAAATTTTTTAATATAAAACTTTTTAAGGTTAAGCCTTTATATTTTTTGAAATAATAATAACTAAATAGAATTGTAATAGAAGTAAATAAAACAAATGGAGAGGAAACTATTATGTTTTGGTTAAAGGTTAATAATAAAATTAAAATTGAAAAGACAAAAATCACGAAAGCAAAAAGGAATTCAGGTAGAAGCTTGTCTTTGTAATTTTTAAAATAATAGATGAGACCAATTGCAGGAATAGTGAGCAAGCCCATGAAGTGAACCCCAAATGATAAACCGATGATAAAAGCAATAAGAACTAACCAACGATTACCTCTGGGTTTATGCATGTCTTCTTCCCAGCGTAGTGCCAGATAAAACATAATAGACATAATAAGTGTAGCCATGGCATACACTTCGGTTTCTACAGCATTAAACCAAAAGGAATCTGTAAATGTAAACGCAATGCTACCAACAAATGCACTTCCTAAAATAGCCTTACCTTTATTTGGCTCAGTAAATGGATCATAGCTAACCAATTTTTTCAATAGCAAACTAATAGTCCAAAACATAAAAAGAATAGTAAACGCGCTAGATACGGCACTCATCATATTCATCATCATACCGACATATTCGCTATTACCAAAAGTAAAAATGGAAAAGAAAGCACCCATAATTTGAAACAATGGTGCGCCTGGCGGATGCCCAACCTGTAATTTTGATGAGGTTAAAATATATTCACCAGCATCCCAAAAACTTACCGTAGGTTCAATAGTTAAAGCATAGGTAATTAATGCTATAGTAAACGATAACCATGCAAGTATGGTATTCCATTTTTTGAAGTTAAAATTTGCCATGAAAATTCACTTAAAATATCAAGGACGAATTTACTAATAATAACCATAAAGCCTAAGGATTTAAGTTAACGTTAAGTAATTTGTAATATTTCGAAATATTTTTTTGCCTGTAAAGAAGTTTATTTTAAATTTGCATCCTCTTTTGAGAAGATTGGCCCATGGTGTAACTGGCAACACGTCTGGTTTTGGTCCAGAAGAGTCTAGGTTCGAGCCCTAGTGGGCCAACGGTTTAAACCCTTGAAAATCAAACACTTCAAGGGTTTTGTTTTTTCAAGGGTACAAAATAGGTACAGAATTTAATGCATTGATTTATCACTTTCTGACACCATTTAACACCAAAAAAGCCACCTAAGTTTCTCAAAGCGATAATATTGTGTACAACCTAACCTCACTCTGTAGTTATACTTATAAAAAGCTTATACTTTTAATTTACTGAGTCCATAAGCAGCATAGTAATCCATTAGTTCCAATTCTAAAATTATGCTCAAATAATTTTGTATCTAAGTGGTTTTCGATTTCAAAATCCTCTGGGAACCAATCTATAGCATCTACTAAAACAGGCTTGTCTTCTAACTCACCATTACTAAAAAAATCACAAGCAACAGAACCTTCGAGTGCTTTACTACCACATCTTAAAAACTTTAAGGGGAAGTCTGTAGATTCAGTTTTCCATTTGATTATTCCCTTTTCCATATAGATTACAGATATTGGAAAATCCCCTAAATCTTTATATTTTAAAAGAGTAGCAGTTGAAGACGCCCCAAAATAATCAGCAGTCTCTTTGATTAACTCAAGACTCATTCCGTTACCTTTAACTTTAGATTTAAATAAATTACTTGGCATTAATAATTCAGATGCAAATTGGTTAGCTTCAGTTTCATGCTTGCCACTTGCATACCATTCATTGAGTGTTTTACTAGTGTCTGAAAATAATTTTGAAACTCCTTTGTGCAAAATTAGATGCCCAATCTCATGCGCTAATATAAATTTCTTTCTAGGTAGATATTTTACCTTACAGTCTATGGTAATTATAGCAGTATCAGTATTCATTAAGATTCTTCCATCAGAACCTTCTAAATTAGATTCCTTCACATATGCATTAGAAGCTAATGCAATTTCTCTCAAACTTAAATCACCTGGCTCTGACCAGCCTAAGGAATATAAAAGTTCATTAGCTGCTTTTTGTGATTTATTGAGAGTTATCTTCATCCTTCAGTTTATCTTTCATTAATGAAATAAAAGCTAAAAATTCTTGATCTTCATTAATGGCTTCAGCATCACTCTCTGTTAATTCTTCAAACTTTCTAAATAATTTGACCATTTCCACTCTTTCAGAGGAAATAAATAATTCTTGAAGTTTCTCTAAACCAACTTTCTTTAATTCAATAAATTTCTGCTTTAACTCTTCAAACTTCCTTTTTTTTAAAATCGCTTTTGCTTTTGTTTTGTGCAACAATACTTGCTTTAGGTGAATAGCAATGAAAGGATCCTCGTCATTGAGTTCATCAACAAAGTCTGAGGGCTCACTATGATAATTCATTTCCATAAATAAGCCACAAAGATTTCTCAATGTTTTTAATGCTTCACTATTATTTTTCATTATTCTTGAATACTTCTTTTTTCAGTTGTCTTAATAATTTTTCTTTTATTTTGTCTAACCGCCTTGGTGTTTTTCCAATTAGTTCCGCAGTATCCTTTCTTGTATAACCTTCTTTAATACATTCCCAAAACATAATTAGATCCTCATCATCAGAATTTGAAATGAATTCTTGAACTTTTTCATATTGTTCTTCAATCTTTAATAAATCTTCTTTGATTATTCCATTGTCATCTTCAAGATCATAAAATGTATTTTCAACATCTTGGACTACTTCAGTATGGGTTAATAAGTATTTCCCCTCTTTTTCTCGTTCTGCATTTTTATCTTTAATTTTCCTGTAAGATTCTACCACAGTAGATATTCTGCTATCAATTATTCTAATTAATTGCTTAGGTAGATCAAAATCATTTTTCCACTCCCATTTTCCATAAATTATGCTCATGTAAGCGTAATTTAAATAATATTCCTTTGCAGGGACTCCTAAGTTTTCGATTGAATGGGCACCAAAACGTGTTTTATCCCACAATCTATAATCTAAATGTTTTGTTGCTTTCCTTAATGCAATTTCCCATACAATATTAGTAACTGATTCAATTTTTAGTGAGTTACTTTCAAAAAAAGGGCCAACATCTTCTGTAGACATATTAATTGTAGGTTAAATACATTACCCCATTTTGGGGAACTTTTATTTTTTGCGGTTAATAATGTAATGTAAGAGGTTAACTACCAAACAATATACACAAAATATTTAAAAATTTAAGATTAGAAAGGGGGTGTAAATTATGGCTAAAGATTCAGCAGGTAGGAAATTTAATAGAATACCTGGCTATACAAAAAAAGTAGGTGGAAAAACTATAAGAGTAAAACCACATGTGAGAAGTAACAGAAGCGATAGTAAAGGTAAATAAATCTACTATTAATATTCTATCCACAGATATTTTTCTGCGGGTAGATTTAAAACAATAAACATTAAAACTTAACCCGTTGTGGAAGAAAAATTTAAACAAAAACAACTAGAACTAAATTCAGAAAGAAGCTTTGGAAGAATTAAAATTGAAAAACTTTGCAATTTAATTGAAAACCACCCCTATAAAGAGCAAATATTTGAAATATTTGAAGTAGAAAAAATTATAAATGATTACATCATTATTGATTATGTAGATTTGGTATATAACAATATTTTATATTTAATAAGCAACTTCAAAAGATATAAAATAACCGCAGAAACTAAGAATATTGATTTGTATGAAAAAGTTATTCATGAGGAAGATGTAAAAAATATAATATTTGATTTTGAAGAATATCTTGAAATAGACGAAATCAAAAGCGATTTAAAAGCTATTGCCATATACGATTCTAAAAATACCTTTCTAGATCAATATGAAATGACAAAATATGCAAATAATCTTTTTAAAATAGGGCAAGCAGGCTTGGCTAATTATAATATCCAATATTTTAAAGAAGCAGCTAGGAATAGTAATGATTTCAATAAAGAAAAAAGTTACCGATTAATAGATCATAAGGGTAATACCTATCTTCGAGGGATAACATCATTAAGATACTATGAGTATGGTATAGACTTCACTTTTGTAGTTGGGATGCTGAGTTTACATAAAAATATGCTTGATAACTCTGGGGTAGAGTATGAAATCAGAAGTGCTGCAATTAGTGAATCTAAATTAGAAATCATAGCTGCTGAAAAATATGCTAAAAAAGCAGATTCTTTTGGGTTTATATCATCAGCAGTCAAGATTACCACTAATGATTTAGGAACAGGATCTTTGAATTTTGTGAATATCATTAATGTACTTCAGAAAGATTTATCAGGTTTTTATCTAATCCCAAAAAAGAACTCAATGGTTGAAAATAGCTCTTTAGTGATAAATCATAATAAAAAACCAGAAAATGTTTCTGAGTCTATTAAAGGCATGGATACTATTTTAAATACAACAGATAACTTTATCGAAGAATTAAAAAGCATTAAAACTATCAACAATCCTGACGAGTTAAGAGTTAAGATTCTCTCTAAAATTCAAGCCCCTAGGAGCAGTTTTAAATCCATAAAAAAGCTTTCAGATATTTTCAATAGAAAGATTGACAATGAGGTGAGTAACTTTAAGAAGCTTTTGGAAATGTGCAATAAAGCCGAAGAATTAGATATTGAATATGATTTAAAAGACAAGCTACGTTACATAATTTCAGATATAATTCTTTATGGTAAATCTAATGGTTAAACATTAAAAAAGCCATCTCAGTTACCCAAGACAGCTTTTCAAACTAACTAACTAAAAAAGCATTATAACTCAAACACCATAATTTCAGCCTCTAATTCTGTTTTACGCTGTTCGAGCGTATTTTGCAGATGAGAAGTCACTAATTTGATAAGGTTTGTGTTACCCGTATTAAATGCCGCTCCAGACGAATCTTTAAGATAAAACTGAGCCTCATCCGTGTTGTAATTAAAACGGGTTAACTCAGCTAAAGTTTGCACAAGCTTTTCACGCTTATTAGCCAGGCCACGTAATTTCTCAAAACGATTAATACGCTGGTCGAGATTTACGGTTGGGTTAAACTCAGGCTTAGCACCCGTAGAGGTTTTAATAGCCACGTTAGAAGATGTGCCTGTAGCCTCTTTCCTGACTTCCGCACAAAAAAGTGTCTAATTTTGTAATAGTCTTATTAT